>NZ_LNCQ01000023.1:274290-333071 GCF_002831785.1 Allobosea sp. FBZP-16
CGATGGCTGCCTCGTCTTCGCCGACCTGCATTACGCCCTGTCGTTGCTCGGCGCCGGCCATGCCGATGGCGCCGAAGCCATCGCCCGTGGCCTGATCGCGGATGCGCAGGCCCATCCCAGCGATGAGCGGCGGGACGCGGCCCGCAACGGCGCGCTCGCCGCCTTCGGGCTGATCGCCTTCCACGAGCGCGACTACCGCGAGGCGGCTCGCCTGCTCGGCGCCGCCCGTGACGGCTTGCTCGCCGTCGGCGGCAGCCACGCCCAGCGCGACCTGTTCGAGCAGGCCTATGCCGAGAGCCTGATCCGGTCCGGCGAGCACGATCGCGCCGCGATCGTCCTAGTCGAGCGCCTGGCGCGGCGCAAGGGCAACAACCGCTTCGCCAGCCGCCGGCTCGAAAAGCTCGGGCGGCTCGGAAAGACGGCGAGCGGCCTCGTCGCCGCGCTCGCCGTCGCATCCACCCCGCTCGCCATCGCCCACTGATCCCACGGAAAGGATCCGCCATGACCACCGCGACCATGACCCAGGCCTTCGCGCTGCCTTCCACCCGCACCGTGTTCAACCTCACCATCGGTGGCTTCGCTGGCCTCGGTTTCTGGGAGCTGTTCTCGGCCGTGCCGACCGCCTGGTTCGCCGAATATCCGCTGGAGCCGCCGGAGCTGGTGAAGTCGCTGTTCGCGCATCAGTTCGGCCTGACCCTGTCGACGCCGACCGCCAAGCTGCTGCATTTCGTCACCGGCTTCCTGTTCTACCCGCTCGGCTACTGGCTGCTGACCCGCTGGGTGAAGAGCTTCGGCATGCCGGTCGATGGCTGGATCTGGGGCGTGGTCACCTATTTCATCGCGCTCGCCTTCTTCGCCCCGCTCGCCGGGCAGCACTTCCTCCTGAACGACGTGCCGCGCCTGTCTGCCATGAGTCTCGTCGGGCATGCGATCTACGGCTGGCTCGCGGCCTATGTCTTCGAGGCGCTTGAAGCGCGCCGGTCCTGAGCAGGAGACGGTACCATGCTCGACAGACGCACATTCATCCATCTTGCGGCTGCGGCGCTCGCCGCCGCCGGCAGCGCCAAGGCCGAGGCGCAACCGGATACACCCCGCCTGGTCAACACGCTGGGTTCCCCGGAGGGCGTCGCGATCCGCGGCTACGATCCCGTCGCCTATTTTCGTGATGGCGGCCCGCGGCTCGGCAAGCCGGAGTTCTTGGTTCGGCATGGCGGCGCCATCTGGCGCTTCGCCAGTGCCGAGCACAAGGCACTGTTCGAAGCCGATCCGCAGCGCTATCTGCCGGCTTATGGCGGCTTTTGCGCCTATGGCACCTCGCGCGGCTATCTCGTCAAGATCGAGCCCGAGGCCTGGTCGATCGTCGATGGCAGGCTCTATCTCAACTACGATCTCGGCGTACGCGAGACCTGGGCGCGCCGGACCAAGACCTATATCGCCCGGGCCGACGGGAACTGGCCGAGGCTTACGCCAAAGGACATCCGCTGAGGGGCGAGCCCATGCGCGCGCTCCTGCCCGGAATCAGCCGGTCGCCTCTCTGAACAAGGCTTCGGCAGCGGCCTCGGTCAACGGCAGGGGGTTGCCGCCGGCGGTCGGGTCGACGATCGCCATCTTCGCGAGCCTGCCATAATCGAGCCCGGTGACGCCGAAGGATGTGAGCGTCTCGGGAACGCCGAGCTCGCGGCGCAAGGTCACGATCCAATCGTAGAAAGCCTCGAAGCTCGGCTCCAGCCCGATATAGGCGGCGAGCCGCGCGATCTTCTCCTCGATCGCCGCGCGGTTGAAGTTGAGGACATAGGGCATGAATACGGCGTTGGTCATGCCGTGATGGGTGTGGTGGACCGAACCGATCGGGTGCGACAGCGCGTGGATGGCGCCGAGCCCCTTCTGGAAGGCGGTCGCGCCCATGGCCGCTGCGGCCATCATCTGCGCTCGTGCCTCGATATCCGTGCCATCGGCGACCGCGCGCGGCAGGAAGACCTTGCAGAGCCGGATGCCCTCGACCGCGATCCCGTCGGCCAACGGGTGGAAGCCCGGCGCGCAATAGGCTTCGAGGCAATGGGCTAGAGCGTCCATGCCGGCGCCGACCGTGACCTTCGCCGGCAGGCCGACCGTCAGCTCGGGATCGCAGATCACGATCTGCGGCATCATCTTCGGGTGGAAGATCACCTTCTTGGTCTGCGTCGTCTCGTCGGTGATCACGCCGGCGCGGCCGACCTCCGAGCCGGTGCCCGCCGTCGTCGGGACGGCGATGATCGGGGCGATGCCGGCCGGGTCGGCGCGCGTCCACCAGTCGCCGATATCTTCGAAGTCCCACATCGGCCGGCTCTGCCCGGCCATGAAGGCGACGACCTTGCCGCAATCGAGCGCCGAGCCGCCGCCGAAGGCGATGACGCCGTCGCTGCCGCTGTCCCGGAGGACCTTCAGGCCGTCCTCGACGTTGGCTGCCACCGGATTGGCCTGGACGCGGTCGAACAGCGTGACCTTGAGCCCGTCGGCGCCGAGGCTAGCGATAGCATCCTTGATCATCGGCAGGCCGGACAGGCCGGAATCGGTGACCAGCAGCGGGCGTTCGATGCCGGCGGCGCGGCAGGCCTGCGTCAGTTCGCTGATCCGTCCCGGCCCGAAGCGGACGGCGGTCGGGTAATTCCAGTTGGCCTTCAGCGTCACGGGTCGCCTCTTTCAGAACGCAGTGCGGAGATGGAAGGATTTCGGCCGGGTCAGGGTCTCGTAGCCGATAGGGGAGAGCGTCGCCCCACGGCCGGTGTCCTTGACGCCGGTCCAGGCCAGAGCCGGGTCGAGATAGTCGCAGCGGTTCATGAAGACCGTGCCGGTCTCGAGTTCCGCACCGAGGCGCGCGGCGGCCTCTTGATCCTGCGTCCAGAGCGAGGCGGTGAGCCCATAGGGGCTGTCGTTCATCAGCGCGACCGCCTCGTCATCGTCCGCGACCGGCATAATGCCGACGGTCGGCGCGAAGCTCTCTTCGCGCATCAGGCCCATCTGGTGGTTCACGTCGACCACGACCTGCGGTGCCATATAGGGCGTGCCGATGCGGTCGCGCGGGAACAGGCCGGGATCGACGAGTGCTTTCGCCCCGGCACGCACGGCTTCGGTGACCTGCCCACGAGCGAACTCTGCCGCTTCGGCCTTCACCATCGGGCCGAGCGTCGTCGCTTCGTCGAGCGGATCGCCGAGGAGATAGGTCTTCGTCAGCGCGACGAAGCCGTCGACGAACTTCGGATAGAGGTCGCGATGGACATAGATGCGCTCGATACCGCAGCAGGATTGGCCGGAATTGAAGAAGGCGCCGTCGACGAGATTCTCGACCGCCAGGGCAAGGTCGGCATCGGCCCTGACATAGGCCGGGTCCTTGCCGCCGAGCTCGAGCCCGAGGCCGATGAACGTGCCGCTCGCCGCCGCCTCCATCGCCTTGCCGCCCGCGACCGAGCCGGTGAAGTTGACCTGATCGACCTTTCGGCCGGCGATTATCCGGGCGGTCTGGGCATGGTTGAGCGCAAGGTTCTGGAACAGCCCCGCCGGGAGCCCCGCGACCTCCGCGGCCTTCTGGAAGCGCTCGCCGACCAATAGCGTCTGGGCCGCGTGCTTGAGGATGACGGCATTGCCCGCCATCAGAGCAGGCACGACCGTGTTGACCCCGGTGAGATAGGGGTAGTTCCAGGGCGCGACGACCATGACCACGCCGAGCGGCTCACGCGCGATCCAGCGTTCGAACTTGACCTTGGGCTCGGGCCGCAGCGGCGCCAGTGCGCTCTCGGCGATCTCGATCATATGGCGGGCGCGCTCCTCGAAGCCGCGCAATTCGCCGGCGCCGTAACGGATCGGCCGGCCCATCTGCCAGGCGAGCTCGGGAACGATCTCATCCTTCATCGCCAGCATCGCATCGACGAAGGCGGAGGAGAATCGGGCACGGCGGGCGATATCGAGCCGGCGCCAGTCGCGCTGGGCGTCTCTGGCCGCGCTCAGCGCCGCAGTGATTGCGGCATCGCTGGCGACCTCCCTCTCGGCATAGATGCGCCCGTCCACGGGCGACACGCAGCGCACTACATCGGTCATTGCCTGGCTATCCGTCTCAGTAGCGTTCGAAGCCGCGCTTCAGTTCCCAGTCGGTGATGCGGCGGTCGTATTCGAGCTGCTCCCAGCGGGCGGTGTGGACGTAATGGTCGACCACGTCATTGCCGAGTGCGGCCCGCAGCATTGCCGAGCCATCGAGCGTCTGCGTCGCCTCGCGCAGCGTATTGGGGATCTGGCGCAATTCCGCCCCGCCATAGGCGTCGCCGACGAAGGCCGGCTCCAGCTCGAGCTTCTGCTCGATGCCGGAGAGGCCGGCGGCGATCAGCGCCGCAAAGGCGAGATAGGGGTTGAGGTCGGAACCTCCGATCCGGCACTCGATGCGGATTCCCTTGGTGCCGGACCCGCAAAGCCGGAAGCCGGCGGTGCGGTTGTCGTCGCTCCAGACGGCGCGCGTCGGCGCGAAGGTGCCGACCTGCTGGAAGCGCTTGTAGGAGTTGATGTAGGGCGCGAGGAAATAGGTGATCTCGCGGGCATGGGCGAGCTGGCCGGCCACGTATTGGCGCATCAGTTCCGACATGCCGTGCTCGTTATTGGGGTCGGCGAAGAGTGGCTTCACTCCCTTCGCATCCCAGAGCGAGGCGTGGACATGGCTCGAGGAGCCGGCGAGGTCGTAGCGCCATTTCGACATGAAGGTGACGGCCTTGCCTTGGGCGTGGGCGATCTCCTTGATGCCGTTCTTGATCAGCACGTGGCGGTCGGCCATGTCGAGGGCGTCGGCATAGCGGACATTGATCTCGGCCTGGCCCGGGCCCCATTCGCCCTTAGAGTTCTCGACCGGTATGCCGCTGTCGTGCAGCCCGTTGCGGATCGCCCGCATCACCGGCTCTTCCTTGGTGGTCTGGAAGATGTGGTAGTCCTCGATGTAGTAGCCGGCGGTCTTCGGATCGCGATAGCCTTTGGCGTGGATCGCCTCATAGCTCTCGTCGAACAGGTAGAATTCGAGCTCGGTGGCGAAATAGGCCTTGATGCCCATGGCATCCAGGCGAGCGAGCTGCTTCTTCAGCATCCCGCGCGGCGCATGCGGCACGTCCTCATGGCTGTGATGGTCGAGCACGTCGGCGATGACCAGCGCCGTGCCCGGCAGCCAGGCGATGCGCCGCAGCGTCGCCATGTCGGGCCTGAGGACGAAGTCGCCATAGCCTTTCGACCAGTTGGCGGCGGCGTAGCCGGGGACCGGCTCCATGTCGATGTCGTTCGCCAGCAGATAGTTGCAGGCATGGGTCTCGTCATGGGCGGTCGCGACGAAGTGCTCGGCGTGGAAGCGCTTGCCGATCAACTGCCCGGCCATGTCGACCATGGCGACGATCACGGTGTCGATCTCCCCGGCTGCGACCGCAGCCTTCAGGGCCTCGAAGGAAAACGCAGCGGGCATCGGCATCCCTGAAGGCTGGAGCGGCGGAAGCGCAATCGTCGAAGGACCAAGAGAAGCCCAGTTCGGCCAGCTCGTGCAACTGTTCTGCGGGGTGTTGGCAGCGATCGGGAACAGATTTGTTGCCGGCTATCCGATCGACGGTGCGCCGTCGGCCTCGCTGCGGCCAGGGCAGCCGGACCTGTGCTTGCGACCGAGCAAGGGAAGGCGCGATGCGGGAGGGATGCAATGCTGCCGCCCGCTCCACGGGGGGATTTTCAACTCGCCTCTCGTGAATCCGGCTGCAGCGAAGCCGAGCGCTGGACACCATCGCACGGCTCCGGCGCGCTACGCCGGATTCCGGAGCTGCGCGGCGTCGCCGCTGGCCAGGAATGCTGGCTCGGGTGCTCGTGAAATGTCCTGGCCGACACGCGAACTTCGCCAATTGCGCCCAAGCGCGCGGCACAATGTTTCGTATGGCCCGCAGGCGATCGACGGGGAGCAGGGGACGAATAACGCGGATTCGCGTCAGGCGGCGTCGTCCAATGGAAGTTTGGTAGGGCGAACCTGGCCGGCGGAGGGCACCGCGCCCTCCGCCTTGCCCTGTCTGGCTAGCTCCAGAAGCCTGCCTGGTGGTCGCGCGGAGAGAACGTTTCGCTGACGTCCTGCTGCTGCGCTTCGTGGTTCTCCTCGTGGTCGTGCTCGGTCTCGAGCACACACTCACAATCGTGCCGTTCCAGCATTGATCGCTCCTTTCGAAACGTGGGGAGGTTGCTTCGGCACGGGTTAGATATGAACTATTGCTGCATCGCACAAGCAATCTTAGCGGGTGCGGGACAACCGCCAGCGCATGGAACAAAATGAACACCGCGAAATCAGCTGCTGCCGGCATCCTTTGGGCCGGCGACGGTCGCCGATTGTTGCTCTGCCGCGCGGTCGAGGCAGGCGGCCATTTCCGCGGTGCCCCATTTGAATTTCGAGCATTGCTCGGTGCCGATGGTCAGATTCCTGGCTACGCCGCGCGAGCTGTCGCCTCCGCTGCAGCCGGCGAGAACGATGGCGATTGCCGCGAGTGCTATGCGCATGGTTGTCCCTCCTTCCGACCGGCCGAGTCGAGCAGGCGCATGGGGCGATAATTTGATCGGGCCCGCGCAGGGATGCGCGAGCCCGATTTTGGCGGCCTGACGCTGCGAGCGGCAAGCCCCTATTTCAGGAAGCCGGCCTCGCGGAAGGCCTTCTCGGCGCCCGGATGCAGCGGCACCGGCTGCGTCTTCCAGGCGGTGGCGGGGTCGTAGCGGCCCATCGCCTGGTAGATGTTCGCCAGTCGCGGCTTGTTGGCGATGATCGCCTTGGTCATCGCGTAGACGAAATCGTCGGGGAGTTCCGAGGAAACCAGGTAGATGTTGCCCATCGAGGAGACGGGGACATCCGCGCTCTGCAGCTCGGGGAAAGTGCCGGCCGGGATGGTGCCCTTGGAGTAGCCGAACTTCTCGGTCAGGACGTTCTGCAGGTCCGCCGGGAAGGCGGCGAACTTCACCTTGCGCCGGCCATCGACGATCTGGCTCGCCAGGCCCGAGGGGATTTCGCCCGCCGTCCACAGAACGCTGAACTGGTTATCGTTGAAGCCCTGGATCAATTCGCCATAGGCCGAGATCACGACCTTGCCGCCGCCCGCGCGGATCTTGGCGAAGGAATTGCCGTAGTGCTCGAGCGCCCGCTGCAATGTCAGGTGCTCGGAGGTCGCGGCCGAGGTCACGCCGATGGTGAGCTTGGGGTCGGCGAGGATTTCGGCGAGGGAGCGCTTCTCCTCCACCGGCACGTAGACCATGAAATAGACGTCGACGCCGGTCGAGCCGAGCGTGCGCAGCTTGTCGTGCTTCTGCTTGTAGGGCTCCTCGCCCCTCAGCGCCGCGGCGCTGAGGAAGTCGATGCCCATGCCGATCTGGCTGAGCCCGGCCTGGATGCGGCTGGGGTTATCCTTGCCGCCACCCGGCACGATGCGGATGTTCACCCCCGGCGTCGCCTCCATCACCAGGGTCGAGACGCCGGTGGTCTGGGTGAACCAGGCGCCGCCCGGCGAGCCGGAGGTCCATTCCAGGTTCTTGCTCTGGGCCGCGGCGGGCAGGGGCGCGGCAAGGGCAGCGCCGATGAGCGCAAGCAGCGAGAGACGTGGGAGGAAGCGTGACATCCTTCAGGTTCCGATCATGGTGAGGGTTGCGGTTCAGGCGGTTCGGGCGGCGTCGTCTGCGTCGAACTCGGCGAGCGTGGTCTCGTTGGCGGGGTAGAGTCCGACGAGCTGCGCGCCGGCGGCGACGCGCTTCTGCACCCAGAGCTCGAACCGGTTCTGCTTCTCGCCGCCGATGGCGACCGCTTCGGCGAGCTCGGGCGGGACGACGAGGACGCCGTCCTCGTCGGCGACGATCAGGTCTCCCGGCCAGATGGCGGCGTCGCCGCAGCCGATCGGCTCGCCCCAGCCGGCGAAGCTGAGCCCGCCGATCGAGGGTGGCGAGGCGGTGCCGCTGGCCCAGATCGGCAGGCCGGCCTGGCGCAGGCCGGGCAGGTCGCGCACGACGCCGTCGCTGATGATCGCCTTGACGCCCTTGAGCCGGAGGCGATCGGCGAAGATGTCGCCGACCGTGCCGGCAGCAGGATGGCCGCGTGCGTCGATGACGACGATGCTGCCGGGTGGCGCCGCGTCGATCGCGGCCGGCAGGGCGCCGGGCCAGCCATAGCTCGCCGGCACGGCCTTGTCGTCGCGCGCCGGCACGAAGCGCAAGGTAAAGGCCGAGCCGCAGACCGCGCTCTCGCCGACCAGCCGGCGTGGACCTGTCATATAGCTCTGGCGCAGGCCGTGCTTGATCAACTGGCTCGACAGGGTCGGCGTGCCGATCGCGGCGAGGCGGGCCTGGATGTCGTTTGCCATGGCTCGGCTCAGTCGAAGGCCGGATCGACCGGCACGCGATAGGCGGTAACCAGCCGGTTGGTCTCGTTGGCCATGCCGATCACCGCGACGAGCTCGGCGAACATCGCCTCGCTCATCCCGGCCTTGCGGGCGGCAGCCGTGTGGCTGGCGATGCAATAGGTGCAGTTGTTGGTGACGCTGACCGCGAGATAAATGAGTTCCTTCGTCAGCGGATCGAGCGCGCCCGGCGCCATCACCTCCTTGATGCTCTCCCAGGTCCGCTTCAGCGTCTTGGGATCGCGGGCGAGGTATTTCCAGAAGTCGTTGACATCGGGCACGTTGCGGCTGCGCTTGATGTCGTCGATCACCGCTTTCGCTTCGGGCGAGGCCTCCTCATAGGAGACCGGCTTCGGCCTGCTGCTCATGCTGCGTTACTCCCTTGCTCGATCGGCCCGGCGATGTCGCCGAGCGTCACCGGTTTCACCGGCATGCGGATGCGCAGGTAGCCGATCTCCGCCGGCGAGCGGCCGGTCAGGGATGCCATCGTTTCGGTGACGCTGTGGCCGCACATGCGTCCCTGGCAGGGCCCCATGCCAGCGCGCGTGAAGGCTTTGAGCTGGTTTGGCCCCTGGCACTGCTCGGCGACGGCGGCGGCAATCGCCCCGCGCGTCACCTCCTCGCAGCGGCAGAGAAGCGTGTCGTCGTCGCCGGGCGCGAGGAATTGCGGTGCCGGTCGGTAGAGCGCTTCGAGGAAGGGGCGGATCGCGCTTTCGCGGCGCAGCCCGGCGAAGGCTGGAGCGGCGGCGCGCTCCGCGGCTTCCTGCGACAGGCGGCCGAGATCGGCGCAAATCGCGAGCGCCGCGATCTCGCCGGTCAGCTCCGCGCAAGCCGCGCCGAGGATGCCGCCGGCATCGCCGGCGATCAGGATGTCGTCGCGGCTGGAGCGGCCCCAGCGATCGCGCTCCGGCCGCCAGCAGCGCTGGCTCTCGTCGAAGACATGGCGGCAGCCGAGCGCCATGGCGAGATTGACATTGGGGATGACGCCCTGGTGCAGGAAGACCGTCGCGGTCGCGATCTCGCCGCGTTCGCCGCCGGCCTGCCAGCTGATGCCGCGGACGGCGCTCTCGCCCTCGATCCGCAGAGCCTCGACATGCCTGACGACCTTGATGCCGGCCCGCCTGATCTCCGCCAGCAGACCGAGGCCCTTGCGCAGATAGGATGGCGCCGTCAGCGCGCCCGGCAGATGGCGCAGCGCCTTCAGGCGCGCTCCGCGTGGTGTCGTGTCGAGCAAAGCGGCGACTGGCACGCCGGCGCGGGCATATTGCGCCACGACGAGATAGATCAGAGGCCCGCTCCCGGCGAAGACGGCGCCGGGCGCGGCGCTGGCCGCGGTCTTGAGCAGGATCTGGGCGGCGCCTGCCGTCATCACCCCGGGCAGCGTCCAGCCGGGGACCGGGAAGGGGCGCTCCATCGCCCCGCCAGCGACGAGGATCCGCTGCGCCTGGAGGCTTCGCGGGCCGTCCTGCCCGGTGAGGTCGAGCGTGCCCGTCTCCTCCTGCCAGACCAGCGAGCCCGGCCGGTAGTCGGCGCCGCAGGCGAGGAAGCGCTCCGCCAGTGTTCGCCCGGCGTGGTAGTCGCGGCCAAGCACCGCAGCGGGTAGCGGCGCCGGCTCGGTGACGGCCCGGAAGATCTGCCCGCCTGGAGCTAGCTGTTCGTCGATCACCGCGACGCTGAGCCCATGCCGTCGCGCGGTGATGGCGGCGGCCATGCCGGCGGGCCCCGCGCCGATGATGGCGAGGTCCACGATTCCGCTCATGCCTTGCTCCCGATCGCAGGGAGGAGGGCAGCGCCCAGCTGCGGCTCGACGCATATGCCGGCGCGCACGCGCTCCTGGCAGGCCTGGCGGTTCGGACGGCCGTCGATGGTGACGAGGCAGTCGAAGCAGACGCCCATCATGCAATAGGCGGCGCGCTCGCGCCCGCCGGCCGGCGTGATGCGGAACGGCCCGAAGCCCTCGCGCAGCAGCACGGCGGCGAGCATCTCGCCTTCGGGCGCGCTGACCACGCGACCGGACAGGACGATGCCGACCAGGGGGCGGTCAGGCTGCGCGAGTTGCTTGAACATGGAAGCGGGCCGGGGAAAAGGGCATGGCGATATCGTCGGGTAGAGCGCCGGCGGCGATGGCGTCGGCGAGGGGGCCGGCATGGAAGGGGGCGAGCGTCACCCCGCTATGGACCGAGGTCAGGAAGGCTTGCGGGTAGTCAGTCGAGTGCTGGTAGATCGGCTGCCCGTCCGGGCTCATCACCCGGAGCGCCCCCCAGGCGCGTACGGCCCGGACATCGCGCAGGAAGGGGAAGACGGTGGTGGCGCGTCGGGCCGTGTCCTGCAGGACATTGCGAGTGGTGGCTTCCTCGAAGCCGGCTTCCTCGGAGGATTCCCCGCAGATCAGCCCGCCATCGGCTGTCTGCCGGATGAAGCTGATGCCGCGCGGCATGAACGGGCGCAGCTTCTCGGTGATCAGGATCTGGCCGCGCACCGGCCGCACCGGCGCCTCCAGCCCGAGCTGCGGCGCCAGCCTGGAATTGCCGAGCCCGGCGGCGAGCACGATGCGGTCGGCATGGCCCACGCCGGCGGCAGAGGCGATGCGGAAGCCGCCGGCGTCCGGCGCGATGCTTTCGACCCGTGCACGCGGCAGATAGCGCCCGCCGCGCTTCTGGAAGGCGGCGAGCAGGGCGCGCAGCAGGCGCAGCGGGTCGACCATGCCGTCGAGCTTGCAGAAGGTCGCGCCAGCGACGCCGTCGCCGAGCATCGGGAAATCGGCCCGCATGTCGGACAGGCCTACGCGCGCATAGCCGCTCGGGATCTGCGAGCGCGCCTCGGCCGACTCCAGCTGTCCGGCGCGCTTGTCGAGCTCCTCGGGCGAAAAGCAGCAGAAGAAGGCGCCGTCCTGCCGGAAACGCAAGTCGATCCCGGTTTCGTCCGTCAGTGCCGCGGCGAAGCCGCGCCAGGCCAGGGCGGCGCGGCGGGTGAGCTCGGCATAGGGTGGGCTCGTCAGCCCTTTGCCCTGCACCCAGACATTGCCGAGATTGCCGCGGGCGGCGCGGTGCGCGACGTCGCCCTCGTCATAGAGCGCGACGTTAGCCCCACCGCGCACGAGCCCGAGCCCGATCGCGGCGCCGACCAGCCCGCCTCCGACGATCGCGATCTCGGTTCCCGCCGCCATGCCAGCGCCTCAGCGCTCGTCCTGCCGGAAGCGGCGTGGCCGCAAGCCGGCATGGAACCAGTTCACCAGCGACACAGCGTCATAGACCGGCACGCCGAATTTATCGACGATGTCGGCGCTGTAAGGCGTGAGATTGGTGCACTCGGAGACGATCGCGCCGATATTCGGGTTCTCGCGCAACAGGCGGCCGGCCGCTTCCAGCAC
The DNA here is from genome assembly GCF_002831785.1 of Allobosea sp. FBZP-16. NCBI lineage: Bacteria > Pseudomonadati > Pseudomonadota > Alphaproteobacteria > Hyphomicrobiales > Alloboseaceae > Allobosea > Allobosea sp. FBZP-16. The sequence continues at coordinate 286,057 of NZ_LNCQ01000023.1, forward strand.
CTCGGCCCGCAAGGTGTCGAAAGGAACTCTGTTGTCGCCGTCACGGATCGAGCGGACAAACTCGCTGTCCTGGGGCATGCCGACGACCGGCGTGTCGGCGGCGACGCCGACGCCCTCGAAATAGCGCCCGCTCAGCGAGGCCGCGTTGTAGGTGAGGACGCCGACGCGCTTCGAGGCCGGGATCAGGCGCTCGACCATGGGTACCTGCAGCAAGGCGCTGGTCGCGACCGGCACGGAGCAGAACTCGGCGAGCTCGCGCTGGTAGATCGAGAGGAAGCCGCAGGTGGTGGTGATGCCGTCGACGCCGGCGTCGATCAACTCCTGCGCCGCCGCCTTGAACTTGTCGAGCAGGTCGACATTGTGCAGGTCGGTCATCCGCGCCGGAATCGCGTCATGGACGATGCGGTACTGCACCGGGAAGTTCCAGGTGCCGGCATGGCCGATATCGCCAAGGAAGCGCTCGAAATAGGAGCGCACCATCAGGATGCCGACGCTCACGCCATAATAAGTCTTCTTCCGCTCGTTCAACGCAGTTCTCCTTCGGCATGGCTGACCAGCGCCGGCTTGAGTTCGGGCGCAGTGCCGCGCGCGCTCGCGATGCGGCTCATCAGGATGGTGGCGCCGACCAAAGCGATGCCGGCGAGCCCGCGCTGCCAGACAGGCACGATGTAGGCGAGCGAACACAGGCTGCCGGCGGTGACATAGGCGAGGCGCAGCCATGCCGGCAGCGGCCCCCAGGTGTAGCCGACGAGCCCGGCCGAGATCAGCACCAGCCCGGTCGCGAGCGCGATCGCCGTCGAGACGATGCCGAACAGCGAACCCTCCAGGATCAGTCCGGGCTCGTAGATATAGGCCATGCCGGTGACGAAGCCGCCGAGCGCGAAGCGACAGGCATACCAGCCGGTCGTCATCGGCGGGGCGCCGGCGATGGTCGCGGCCGCATCGGCGACGGGCGCGACCGGCGGCGAGGCGTCGGCGAGGACGGCGAAGTAGAAGATGAAGAGATGGATCGCGATCAGCGGCACGCCGTGCTCGGCGATCAGCGGCGCGCCGATCGCGGCGGTGATGATGTAGGCCGGCGTGGTCGGGATGCCGACGCCCAGGAACAGGCAGGTGCCGGCGATCAGCAGCGCCAGGAGCAGGAGGGAGCCGCCGGCCGCCGCCTTGATCATGCCGGTGAAGGCGAGCAGCAGCCCGGTCGCGGTCAGCGCCGCGGTGATGATGCCGGCGGAGGTCACGGCGACCGCGATCATCGAGATCAGGAAGCCGCCGTCACGTAGGGCGATGAAGAGCGCGCGGGGCCCCATGCGGGTATGGCTCCGGAGCGCCGCGACCACGACCGTCGCGATCGTTCCCCAGAAGGCGGCGAGATAGGGCGAGAACCTCATCATCATCATCGTCACCAGCAGCGCCAGCGGCAGGACGAGATGGGCGTCGCGCCCAAGGTCGGACAGGCTGGGCAGCATGTGGCGCGGGATCGCGCCGATGCCGAGCTTCTTCGATTCGTAGTGAACGGCGGCGAGGATGTTGACGTAATAGAGCGCTGCGCCCATCGCCGCCGCGACGATGATCGCCGAATAGGGCACGGCGATCATCTCCGACATGATGAAGGCCGCCGCGCCCATCACAGGCGGCACCAGCGGCCCGCCGACGCTCGCTGCCGCCTCTATGCCGGCAGCGAACACCGGGCGGAAGCCGAGCCGCTTCATCAGCGGGATCGACATCGAGCCGGTGACCACGACATTGGCGACCGACGAGCCGCTCATCGTGCCGAACAATGCCGATGAGATCACCGCGACCTTGGCCGGCCCGCCGGTGAAGCGTCCGCCGGTGAGTGCACCGAAATTGCCGAAGAGCCGGCTCATGCCGCTTGCCTGCATCAGCGAGCCGAAGATGAGGAAGGAGGCGACGATCGTCGCGCTCATCACCGTCAGCGAGCCATAAAGGCCGCTGCCGACCGAGAGGAAGTTGATCTCGGTGATGTGGGCGAAGGTGAGCTCGCGGTAATACCACGCGCCCGGCAGGAGATGGCAGATCGCCATATAGCCGATCACCGCAACGACGAGGCCGGCCAGCGTGTAGGAGATCGAGCGGCGCGTCGCCTCGACCACGGTCGCCACCATCGCCGTGCCGAGCACGTACTGCACCGGCGTCAGCGGGTCGATGAAGCTGGTGCGCTCGTAGATCTGCTCCTGGTTCAGGTAGATGTAGACATTCGGCGCGAAGGCGCAGACCGCCAGCACGAGGTCGAGAAGGCTCGGCCGGTTCTTCGGCGAATGCTCGGTCGCCGGAAACAGCAGGAAGACCGGCGGCACGAACAGCGCCAGATGGATCGCAGCGAGCTCCAAGGGCTCGGGATAGCCCGTGCCGGCGAACCAGATATGGACCAGCACTGCGGCCACCGACCAGAGGCCGAGAAGGACGCCTGGAATTCCGTCTATCCGCCGCATCGTTCGTTGCCCCCGAGCGCAGCCGCCATGCCGGACATGCACCGACCGAAACCTGAGGAATAACGTCGAGCTTGACGGGTTCCCGTTTTTGTCGATTGCATGCAATAATCAAGACAGCTAAGTTCCATGTCGTCAATTCTCTTTGACGCGCCATTTTCGGAAAAAATTTCTCCACACCGAACGGATCGTTCGTTGAGGCGGACAACTCCCGGTTGCCTGGCGAGCGGGTATGATCTTGCAGGGAATCGCGGATGCCGGGAGCGGCGCAAGGAATGGAGGCGGGAACGTGACGGTGCCGTTCAGCATGCCGATGCTGGAAGCCTCAGTGCGACGGGTCGCGGCCCAGCCGCTGCCCCAGCAGATCGCCGCCCATCTGCGCGAGCTGATCATCCATGACGAGCTGAAGCCGGGCGAGCGGATCCGCGAGCAGCCGCTGTCGCTGGAGCTCGCCGTGTCGCGCACGCCCTTGCGCGACGCCCTCAAGATCCTTGCGGTCGAGCGGCTGGTCGACCTGCACCCGAACCGCGGGGCGACGGTCGCGAATCCCAGCGTGGATGAGCTGCGCGACCTGCTGCGGGTCTACTCGACCATGGAGGGCCTTGGCGGGCAGATGGCCTGCGAACGCGCAGTTCAGGGCGATATCGACGCCGCCCACCGCTGGCACCAGGAGATGGTCGGGGCCTTCGAACGGCGTGACAAGCTCAGCTATTTCCGTGCCAACCAGGCCTTTCACCTCGGCATCATCGCGGCCTCGCGAAACGCCTCCCTGATCGAGGTTCACGGCCAGCTCAATCTGCGTCTGCACCGCGTGCGCTATCTCGCGATCATGCAGCAGAAGGACTGGACCTTCGTCAGCAACCAGCACGAGGCGATCATCGAGGCGCTCGACAAGCGCGACGGCGCGCTGCTCGGGCGGCTGCTGGTCGAGCATTTCTCCAGCGCCTGGCGGGCGCTCGACCTGCTCGAAGCTCAGCAGACGAGTGCTGCCCCGCCCGCTGTGGCCGGGCTCTAGCGCGGGAGGACGAGATGCTGCCGCAGCCGGAACGACAGACGCTGGCGACACATTGGGGCACCTACCGTGTCAGGATGGAGGGGGGCCGCCCCATCGCGCTCGATCCATTCGAGGCCGATCCCGATCCTTCGCCGATCGCCTCCGCGATGCTGGAGGCGCGCACCGCCCCGGCCCGCATCCTGCGGCCGGCGGTGCGACGCTCCTTCCTGGAGCGCGGTCATGCCGCCGGCGGGCAGGGTCGCGGCGGCGAGCCCTTCGTCGAGATCGGATGGGACGAGGCGCTGGCGCTGGTCGCAGGCGAACTCGACCGGGTGCGCAGCCATCATGGCAATGGCGCGATCTATGGCGGCTCCTATGGCTGGGCCAGCGCCGGGCGCTTCCACCATGCGCAGAGCCAGCTCCACCGCTTCCTCAACACGATCGGCGGTTATACGCGCTCGGTCCAGAACTACTCCTTCGCCGCCGCCGACACGATCCTGCCGCATGTGATCGGCGATCGCAGGGGCCTCGCCAGCGGCCATACGCCCTGGCGGCTGCTGGCCGGCCATGCCGAGCTGATCGTGATGTTCGGCGGTGCCTCGCCGAAGAACGCACAGGTCTCCTCCGGCGGGCTCAGCCGCCACGCCTTGCGCGAGGGCATCCTCGCCTGTCGCGATAAGGGGGCGGAGCTGGTCTCGATCAGCCCGATCCGCGACGACACCGCGCTGGAGGCCGGCGCGCAATGGTGGGCGCCGCGGCCGCAATCCGACGTCGCGCTGATGCTCGGCCTCTGCCACACGCTGTTGAGCGAAGGCCTGCACGATCGCGACTTTCTGGGGCGCTGCACGACCGGCTTCGACAATGTCGAGGCCTATCTCACCGGCGCCGCCGACGGTACGCCCAAGACGGCGGACTGGGCTGCGGCGCTCTGCGAGATCCCGGCCGAAGAGATCCGTGCACTCGCCCGCAGGATGGCGGCGAACCGGACCTTCATCATGATGTCCTGGTCGCTGCAGCGGGCCGACCATGGCGAGCAGCCCTACTGGATGGCGATCACCCTTGCTGCCATGCTCGGCCAGATCGGCTTGCCCGGCGGAGGCTTCGGCTTCGGCTACGGCTCGGTCAACGGCGTCGGCAATGCCGCACAGGAGATCACCTGGCCGTCGCTGCCGCAGGGAGAGAATCCGGTCGCCGACTCTATCCCTGTTGCGCGCATCGCCGACATGTTGCTCGATCCCGGCGGCGCCTATGACTTCAACGGCGAGCGCCGGAACTATCCCGACATCAAGCTGATCTACTGGGCCGGCGGCAACCCGTTCCACCACCATCAGGACATCAACCGCCTGGTCCAGGCCTGGCAGCGGCCGCAGACGATCATCGTGCATGAGCCCTGGTGGACCGCGACCGCCCGCCATGCCGACATCGTCCTGCCCGTTACCACCCAGCTCGAGCGCAACGACATCGTCTGCGCCAATCGCGACCTGATGCTCGCGGCATCGCACAAGGCGATCGAGCCGGCTGGCGAAGTGCGCGACGACTATGCGATCTTCTCCGGCCTCGCTGCGCGGCTCGGCGTCGAGGAGGCTTTCACCGAGGGGCGCGACGAGGAGAGCTGGCTGCGCCAGCTCTATGGGCTGGCGCGCCAGCGCATTGCCGCGGCCAATCTCGATATTCCCGATTTCGACAGCTTCTGGCGCCAGGGCGTGACGCTGCTGCCGGAGCCGGAAACGGTGAAGCCGCTGCTGGCCAATTTCCGCAACGACCCGCAGGCTCACCGGCTCGCGACGCCATCCGGGCTGATCGAGCTCTTCTCCGAGCGCATCGCCGGCTTCGGCTACGCGGATTGCCTCGGCCACGCCGCCTGGCTGCCTTCTCAGGAATGGCTGGGGGCGCCCGCAGCGGAACGTTTCCCGCTGCATCTGATCTCGAACCAGCCGGTGACCAAGCTGCACAGCCAGTACGACCACGGCAGCCATGCCCGCGACAGCAAGATCGCCGGGCGAGAGCCGGTCCGCATGAACCCACGGGACGCTGCGAATCGCGGCCTGAAGGATGGCGACATCGTCAGGATCTTCAACGATCGTGGCGCCTGTCTCGCCGGTCTGCGCATCTCGGATGCGCTGCGGCCCGCCGTGGTTCAGCTCTCGACCGGTGCCTGGTTCGACCCGCTCGAGCCGGGTCGGCCGGGCACGCTCGACAAGCATGGCAATCCGAACGTGCTGACGCCCGATCGCGGCACGTCGCGCCTGGGGCAGGGGCCGAGCGCCCATTCCTGCCTCGTCGAGATCGAAGCCTATCGCGGGCGGCTGCCCGAGATCACCAGTCATGCGCCGCCGGCAATCGTGCCAACGAGCGTCGAAAAGCCTGAATGAGGATTGCCGTGTCGACCAACCAGATCCGCCGCATCGATTCCAATGGTCGCCGCAGCCGCGTCGTCGTCCATAACGGCACGCTGCATTTCGCCGGCCAGGTCGCCGACGATCTCAGCGGCGACATCGGCCAGCAGACGCAGGAAGCGCTCGCTCGCATCGACAAGCTGCTGGCCGAGGGCGGCAGCGAGCGCAGCAAAGTGCTGAGCGCCACGATCTGGCTCAAGGACATGGCCGATTATGCCGGGATGAACGCGGTCTGGGATCGCTGGATCGACCCCGACCATGCCCCGGCCCGCTGCTGCGGCGTGGTCGAGATGGCCGATCCGGGCATCAGGGTCGAGATCATCATGACGGCCGCACAGTAACTGGGCCTCGCGCGGCGCCGGATAGCCCTGAGCCGCGCGCTCATGCGAGCGATCAGCACTGGCCGTCTGTCAGCGGACGAACTTGACTCCGCCCGGCACGGCAAAGAGCGAGGCCGGCTGCGGCCCGACGACGACATTGCTGTCGCGGATGACCAGCGTGCCTTTCGAATTGCCTTGTTCGTCCGGGATGGTGTGCCTGGCTTCGATCAGGACACCGTCCTTGCGGCAGGTCAGCTGCGAGATCTGCTGGAGCTGTCCGTTGACGTCCGCGGTGATGGTGACGACGACAGTCCCGTCGCCGCGATCCTGGGAGTTTACCTTGATGTCGCGGCGCCGAGTATTGGGCGGCGCAGGAAGCCGCGAGCCGACCTTGGTCTCGGGGTTGAACAATGTGACTCCCTGGCCCGGGCCGTTCATGATCTTGACCTCGGGGCCGGCCTGGCCGGAGCTTTCCTCGCGGAGCTTGCCGCCGGAGACAAACACCTTGACCCGCAACGATGCGTCAGGGCCGGATATGCTGCGATCGGCACTGTAGGAGCCGGGCGCGACCTTGATGCATTCATTGGCGGCCGCCGTATGGGCGAAAGCGAGCGTGCCGCACAGCGCGAGGAGGGCCAGGCGGACGGGAAGGGGGCTTGGGGTCATGACTGTCCTCATCGCAGGGCCGGGGGCAGGAGCTCGGAGCCCCGCAGCATGACGTCGCCGACGAGTCGCGAGACAGAGGTGCCGTCCCGGACGGCCGACAAGGCGGCACCCGTCGGCAGGTCGGCCTTTCGTTTCGCGATCGCGAGTGCCTTACCTGTATATTGCGACCGAAGATCGGGCAGTGTCAGCACTGTCTGGCCAACGATCGAATCGGCCATGTAATAGACCTCGGAGACCGCCCGGCGCAGCACGCTGAAATGCTGGAACTTGCCCTTGTCGAGATGCAGGATCACTGGCGCCGCCAGCTTCGGCAAATCCTCCAGCGCGATCTCCGCGCCGGCGGCCTGAAAGCCAAGTTTCTTGGCCGCGAAGATCAGATCGTCGAAAGAGACGCCGTTGCCTTCGCGATTCTTCCACTGCTCGGCGGTGTAGCGCGAGCGGATGATCTCGAGCACCTCGATCTCGGTCGTCGGTCGATTCCAGTAGTAGGTCAGGATCGTGGCGACCGACGCGGCGCCGCAGGTGAAGTCGGCGGTCTGGCCGACGACGCCGTCGAATCTGCGCTCCAAAAAGGATTTCGGCCTGCGCACCGAGCTCTCCTGGGCCGGAGTCTCCTCGGCCCGCGCTGGCAGGCCGCTAGCTAGCGAAGCGGACAAAGCCACACCGTAGCCCATGAAGCGGCGTCGTGTCGGTGCGGGTCGCAGCATGGCTGCCATCCTCAAAAGCGTTTGCGCAAGGACAGCGAGAAGGCGGCGTCTGCCGCATCGTCAGTCAGGCCAAGCGTCACGGCCGGCTCAAGCCAGAAATCTTGGCCGACCCGCTGGATCAACGTGAAGCGGGCGTTCAGGTTCTCGTTGACCGAATTGGCTACGGGAACGCCGCCAACCTTCAATCGCTCCGACAGTGAACCGTTGAAGGACACGCCCAGCGTCGTGCGTTCCGAGACGGCAAAGCCGAAGCCCATATTATAGGTAATGCGGTAGCCCGGCTCGACCTTGGTGCCGTTGAAGGTTCGCGGCAGGGCGTAATCGGTGCCGACACCAAAGAACAGGATCAGCGGGTCGACTGTCTTGAAGAATTGAATCGAACCGCGCGGCACCCAATGGCCGCTCGACTGGTTGAGCGCCAGCGGATCGGTCGGAATCACGCCTGCGCGCAGGTTCTGGATATCATAAGGTGCATCGCCGGTCGGAATCGACAGGCCTAGCGTGAGCGCGGCACCAGGGTACCACTCACTCTCGCGCCATAGATTGGCGGAGGCCTGGACCGATATGTCGCTGAGCCCGGAGCGATTGCGCACGATGGTCTGGTTGAAGGCGTTGGTCCGGCGCTGCGAAGCGAAATAGGGCACGGAGAGAGCGAGTTCGACATCGTTGGCGATGCCGTAGCGCATGGTCGTGGTGGCGCGGAAGCTGCGATCATTCTGGACGAAGCTGGTGCCACGCCCATAGTCGAAGCTCTGCGAGACCTCGAACTTGTTGCTCTGTAGTGTTGGAATGTTGTCGCGCGCCAGGAATGCCTCTTGGGCGACAGTACTCTTCTGCTGGGCCGCAGCTTGCTGCGCACCGCCTTGCGGAGTCTGGGCAGTCTGGTCGCCCGTGGCGGCAGCTTGCTTCTGTTCTCCGGCTCGGCCTGGCGATGACACAGGCTTGGCCTTCTCGCGCTTGCTGACTTCGCCTTCAAGCAGCTTCAATCGCGCTTCGAGTTGCTGAATCCGGCGCTCGAGCAGCTCTTCCTTCGACTGGGCAAAGGCAGAAACGCTGGCGGTCACTAAAACCGCCAGCGACACTCCGGCCGAGCGCGCCGCGAGACGCGCGATGTTAATAGAAGTTTTACGCAACAATCCTAATCCCTATCCACCGGGCAGGCCGGAACCGATTGCAACAAGCCCGATCAGCCGAAGCGATCCGACCTGTCGGTGGAGTGATCAGGCATTATAGTACTGATAGTAGTAGGCATTGTACAGGTACTGAGTCGCGTAATAGGAATAGTAATACGCGGTGTAGTAGTAGCTCGCATTCGAGTAGACATAGCCGTAATATGCGTAGTAGTTCGCATAGTACGAATAATAATACCCGTAGTAGCCGTAGTAGTCGGCGTAATAGCCCTTGCCGACGACCTTCTTGTTGGCGTCAGGCGTCAGCACCTTGGCGCTGGCATTGCCGAAAATCTGCGCGGTGTCGGCAGCGGCCGGAACCGCACCGAGCGCAAGCACTGCGACGGAGGCGAGCAACAACTTCTTCATCGAGAGTCCCCTTGCTGTCACGACAGGCGAGAATGGTTCCACCTTGCAATAACTGGGTACACTGCTGACGTTGCGGCGTCAAGCAATGAATCTGACCTGAGAAAGATTTCAGTGAGTTTACCGTTCTTGTGGAAAAAGAATGAGCTATAAAAATTGAATTCACTGAAGTCTTATGATTTAAAAATTAAACTAACAATAATTCCTTTTGCAAAAATGATATTAAATCAAGGTCAATTCGCTTTTTTTGTTACTAAATTAGATAAACATGCCCTTAGGTCATGGAATTATAAACCTAGGCATATTCTTATTTTAGGGTGCCGCTCGTGTTTTGAGCTGAAACGTTGTGTATCGGGCCTTGCCAATCATGCGGGCCACGACGCGACGCGGCGAGCGGCGTGCCTCTTACCCCTCTTCCGGCTCAATCTCGGCGATGGTCGGTCCGCTTGTCCGCTCATGCAAAAGATTCTCGGCAGCCTCTGGGATTCGACAAGGTGCTGGCGGACGGAATTGTACGGTTCGGCCGGAGCACCAACTGCGAGCCTCCCCGAGCCGCTCGGGGAGAGCTGCTGCCCTCGCCGACAGTCCATACTCCCCCGTGACGGGCGACCATGTCCAGGGGGTAGGGGGTGCTACTGCGCCTCCAGCACTAGCTCCAGCGTCATCAGCACCGGATTGTCGCCGCGCTTGAGTGTGCCTTGCGCCATGCCGCCGGTATAGTCGACCAGCGCGATCGCGAGCGCCGCTTCCGGCTTGCCGTCAATGCCGGGGGCGACATGGCCTGCGGTGATCGCGATCTCGGTGGCAAAAGGTTCGATCGAGCGGCCATCACTGAAGCGCGCGCCGATCGTCGAACCGACGCCGCCATGGATGACGCCGTGGGCGATCCCGCGTTCGGCGCAGAACGTTTCCAGCGCGGTGAAGACATCGCGGTTCGGCCGCAGCCGCAGCACGAAGAAGCGGCTTTCCGCTTTCGTGTCGCGACTTGGCTGTACCGCCGGCATGAACAGCTTGAAGTTGGTTTCAGGATCATGGCTGGCGACGAAGCCGGCGCCATCGAGCCCGACCGCATCGACGGTGACCGGCTGGGCCAGTACGCTCTGGTCCGGCAGGATGTGTCCGCCATTGTGCCGGCCGTCGGCCTCGCGCCAAAGCGCGTGCCCGTGGAAGAACGGGGCGCCGTCGCGCTCGCCGAAAGTCAGTGCGCCCGTCTCGATCCGGGTCACGCCCTCCGGCCGGAAGGTCTCGCTATAGGAGGCGGCATGCTCCGGCGTCGCCGAGAGCGCCGGCATGACATAGGCGAAGGGCGCGAGCGGAAGGCCGGCAGGAAGGCGCAGCACGCCGCTGAAGAAACCCTGAGCTGTGAAGGCCTCTGCGATCGCGTCGAGCAGCAGGCCGGGTTTCAGCTTCAGGGTCAGCTTGCGACCCCGGGCCTCGGCCCACTGGACACGCTCGGCCTCGGCGGGCCCCGGCTGCTCAATCGTCCTCACACTGAGCCTCCCGGCGTGCGGACGAAGTCGAGCAGGCCGCGCCTCTCCAATTCGTCGCGCACCAGGCGCTTGGGCACCTTGCCATAGCCGGATTTCGGCAGTTCCTCAAAGAAGAAGAAGCGCTTGGGCATCTTGTAGCGCGGGATCTTCTCGGCGAGGTAGCCCGCCAGCTCATTCTCGTCGACAGGGCGGCGCGCGACGCAGACGGCGACGCCGATCTCGCCCCAGACCGCATCGGGCACGCCGAGGACCGCTGCTTCCGCGATCGCCGGATGGGTGAGGATCTTCTCCTCAATCTCGCGCGGATAGATGTTCGAGCCGCCGGAGATGTACATGTCCGAGGCGCGGCCGGTGATGTAGACGAAGCCCTCCTCGTCCATATGGCCAAGGTCGCCGGTGCGGAACCAGCCATTGCGGAAGGATTTCGCATTGGCCTCCGGGTTCTCGTAATAGCCGGCGAAGACCGCCGGGCCGATCACGCAGATCTCGCCGGTCTCGAACGGCTTCAGCTCCTCGCCTGCGTCGTTCTGGATCGCGACCTGGATGCCGGTTCGCTCGACGCCGCAGCTGCCGATGCGCGCCTGTGGCCCATCCTCGTCCTCGTGCAGATAAGTCGGCAGGACGGTGATGTTGCCGGTGACTTCGCCGAGGCCGAAATACTGCACCAGCACCTTGCCGAGCTTGGCCAGCGCCGTCTTCTGGTCCTCGCGGTACATCGGCGCGCCGGCATAGATGACATGGCGCAGCGAGGAGTGATCGTGCTGGTCGACCGCCGGATGCTCGACCAGCATCTTCAGGATGGTCGGCACGGTGAAGATGTTGGTCACGCGGTGCTTTTCGATCAGCCGAAAGGCTTCGTCGATGTCGAAGCGCTCGGTCGGAAGCAGGATCGTCGGCGCGCCGCGCGCCGTCAGCACGAGCTGGTGCACGCCCGCGCCGTGCGAGAGCGGCGCGACGACCAGCGAGGCGTCTGCTTCCGTCGAGCCTGGCACGAGGTCGGCGAGGTGGTTGGTGACGACGAAGCCCATCTGGCCATGGGTCAGCACCGCGGCCTTGGAGCGGCCGGTGGTGCCGGAGGTGAAGAAGAACCAGCAGGGATCGTCGCGGTCGACGACGGCGTCCGGTACGCGCTGGCCCCGATGAGCGGCGATCGCTTCCGTAAGCGTCGTCTCGCCGAACGAGCCGGCGCCGATCCGCCAGGTAAACTGCAGCGTCTTGCTCTCTTTGGCGACAGCCGCGGCATGATCGGGAAAATCGCCATGACAGAGAAAGCCCTTGGCACCGGAGGAGGTGGCAAGATAGGCGACCTCGTCCGGCATCAGCCGGAAATTGGTCGGCACCCAGACCGCGCCGAGCCGGAAGGCGGCGAACATCGAGACGAACATCTCGTCGCAATTCTTCGAGTGGACGAGGATGCGATCGCCCTTGCCGATGCCGCGCGCGGCCAGCGCCGCGCAGAGCGCATGCGTGGCCGCATCGAGTTCGCGCCAGCTCCATTGCCGCTCGCCCCAGATCAGCCCGGGGCGGTCGCCGAAGCGGCGGGCATTGCGCGTCAGGAAATGCGCGAGGTTCATCACTCGCGTGGTAACGGGTTTCAGCCCGCCCGCCGGCTCGGCGCCCGCTGCGCTCGTCGTCATGGCGTCGTCTCCACTATTCTGATCTCGGCTGTTGCCGGCTGGGCCTGTCGCCGGCCGAGCATGTCGACAATCCGCGTCTCGACCTGCCGCGCCTCGTGGCGCAGCAGCGCCCCGAGTTCCTCCTGCCGCTGCGGCTGCATGCGCGAATCGATCGCGGCGATGCTGAGCGCCCCGGCGATGCGCCCGTCAGGATAGCGTACGCCGACGCCGATGCCCCAGGAATTGGTGACGATGCGGCCGGGGTTGAGGGCGAAGCCCCGCTGCCTGGCAAGGGAGATATCGGTGATCAGTTGCGCCGGCGAATAGGCCGGGTAGCGCGCTATGAGCACGGCGCAATTGGCCTCGATCATCGCGGTCGACTCGGCGTCCGGCATCAGCGCCAGCATGGCGAGCGAGCCGGCGCCGACACCGAGCGGGTGCTGATCGCCGGCTTGCAAGGCATGGGTACGCACCGGCCAGGTGCCTTCCTCGCGATGCAGGCAGATGGCGAAGCGGTCGCGCCGGATTGAAAAGAAGCTGGTGTCCTGCGTCGTGTCCGAGAGCGCCCGCAGGCTGGGCATGGCGAGGTCGAGCAGTCCGTGGCGCTGGCCGCAGAGCAGTCCGAGCACGAAGGCCTCCTCGCCGAGATGGTAGCGCCGCGTGCGGGCCTCCTGCTCGACGAGGCCGGCCCGCATCAGAGCCAGCAGCAGGCGCCGTACGGTCGGCTTGTTCAGGCCGCTCTCCTCGACGATCTCGCTGAGGGGCAGGCCGGATGCACTCTCGCGACCGACGAGCGCCAGCAATCGCAAGGCGCGATCGACGCTTTGCGAGCCTGACAGATCGGGCGTCGGCATGGCCTCGGACTGCATTTCCTCGATCACGTTGGGGTCCATGATGCGGACCTCTCATCTGCCTTAAAGGTGTAGATGGCCGTGTCTGCGATTGCAACAGCAGTCGATCCGTGTATGTTCCAGCCGGAACGAGCGAGTTAATTCGCCATAATGTGGACCCGTCGGATCGGCGGGCGATGGGAGGAGCGGCCCTTATGGCCGAGACAAGCACAGGCGTGGCCGCCGGCGCGCATGTCAGCGCAAACTCCAGCGACGGCGTTGCCGCGGTCCTGGAGAGCCTCGACCATACCCCCAAGCGTGTCGGCTCGGCGCTGGTGCGTCCGCTCGAGGTGATCGCCGCGTGCCTGCTCGTCGCCATCGTCACGCTGCTGCTGGCTGGGGTGACCTCGCGCTATGTCCTCTCGATCCCGGTGGTCTGGATCGACGAGGCCGCCTCGATCTGCTTCCTCTGGCTCGCCATGCTCGGCGCTGCCATCGCGATCGACCGCAACGAGCACCTGCGCCTGACCCTGTTCGTCGGCATGCTGCCGGAGCGCCTGCGCGGTCTCGCCCATGCCTTCGGCCTGCTCGCGGTCGCGACTTTCCTCGCGGTGATGACCTGGCCGGCGATCGACTATGTCATCGAGGAATCCTACGTCACCTCGGCGGCGCTCAACATTCCCTCGAGCTACCGTGTCTCGGCGATCGCCTTCGGCATCATCGCCATGCTGGCGCTGGTGCTGACCTATGCGGTCCGGACCTGCACGCTGCGCGACCTCCTGATCTCCGCCGTGGTGATCGGCCTCGTTGCGGCAGCCTTCTTTCTGCTGACGCCGGTGTTCAAGACGCTGGGCTACGTCAACATCGCCATCTTCCTGCTCGGTGTCGTCGGCCTCTGCCTCGTCGCCGGCGTGCCGATCGCATTCTGCTTCGGGCTGGGGGCGCTCTGCTTCCTGTCGTTCAGCACCAGTGTGCCGATCTTCGTGATGATCGGGCGCATGGACGAGGGCATGTCGAGCTTGATCCTGCTTTCGGTGCCGATCTTCGTGCTGCTCGGCTGCGTGCTCGACTCGACCGGCATGGGCAAGGCGATCGTCGACTTCCTCGCTTCATTGCTCGGGCATGTCCGCGCCGGCATGTCCTATGTGCTGCTTGGCTCGCTCTTTCTGGTCTCCGGCATTTCCGGCTCCAAGGTCTCCGACATGGCGACGGTGGCGCCGGCCCTGTTCCCGGAGATGAAGCGGCGCGGCTATCAGCCCAAGGAACTGATCGCGCTGCTCTCGACCGGCGCCGCTATGGCCGAGACGGTGCCGCCCTCGATCGTGCTGATCGTGCTCGGCTCGGTCGCCGGCGTCTCGATCGCCGGGCTCTTCACCAACGGCTTGGTCGTCGCGACCGTGCTGCTGCTCGTGCTCGCGATCCTGGCGCGCTGGAAGGCGCGCGGCGAAATGCTGAAGGGCGTGCGCCGCGCGCCGTTCGCGACGATCTGGAAGACGGCGCTGGTCGCGGCACCTGCCCTCGTCCTGCCCTTCCTGATCCGCAGCGCCGTCGGCGGCGGCGTCGCCACCGCGACCGAGGTCTCGACCATCGCTGTGCTCTATGCGCTGATCGTCGGCATCGTCCTCTATGGCGGCATCAGCTGGCGCACCTTCTACGGCATGCTGGTCGAGACCGCGGCGCTCTCCGGTGCGATCCTGATGATCCTCGGCACCGCCTCGGCCATGGCCTGGGCGCTGACCCAGACCGGCTTTGCCCGCGACCTTGCAACCGCGATGTCGCATCTGCCCGGCGGCTGGATCAGCTTCATGGCGGTGACGATCGTCGTCTTCATGATCCTCGGCTGCGTGCTCGAGGGCCTGCCGGCGATCGTGCTGATGGCGCCCCTGATGTTCCCGATCGCCAAGAGCCTGGGGATCAACGACATCCACTATTCGATGGTCGTCGTCACCGCGATGAACATCGGCCTGATGACGCCGCCGGTCGGCATCGGCTTCTATATCGCCTGCAAGATCGGCAATGTCGAACCGGACGAGGCGATGGGCGCGATCTGGCCCTATCTGCTCGCGCTGCTCGCCGGCCTGGCCATCATCGCCTACGTCCCGTCCTTCTCGACGATGTTCCTGTGATGGGCGCCATGTCGCTCCATCATGGCCACCCGTCGCGCCCGTCGATTGCCGGATGGCGGAAACCCGCACCAGCATGACGAAAACGCCTTGGCGTGCCCAAATGAGGGCGCGCTGACCAATGAAGAACCTTCAGGGAGGAAAGACCATGTCGATCTCACGCCGCACGATCCTGCAGGGCGCCACTGCCGCCGCCACGATCGGGACCTTCTCGGTCGCCCGTGCCCAGACGCCGGAATTCACCTACAAATACGCCAACAACCTGCCGCTGGCGCATCCGATGAACGTGCGTGCCGCCGAGGCGATGGAGAAGATCAAGGCCGAGACCAATGGCAAGGTCGTCATCCAGATCTTCCCGAACAACCAACTCGGCTCCGACACCGACATGCTGAACCAGGTCCGCTCCGGCGGCGTCGAGTTCTTCACGCTGTCGCCGCTGATCCTGTCGACCCTGGTACCAAACGCCTCGGTCAGCGGCATCGGCTTCGCCTTCCCGGACTATGACGCGGTCTGGAAGGCAATGGATGGCGAGCTCGGCGCCTATGTGCGCGGCCAGATCGCAAAGGCGAACCTGCATGTCCTCGACAAGATCTGGGACAATGGCTTCCGCCAGATGACCTCGTCGAAGGGGCCGATCAATTCTCCGGCCGATCTCAAGGGCTTCAAGATCCGGGTGCCGGTCTCGCCGCTCTGGACCTCGATGTTCAAGGCCTTCGACTCGGCTCCGGCCAGCATCAACTTCGCCGAGGTCTATACCGCGCTGCAGACCAAGATCGTCGACGGCCAGGAGAACCCGCTGGCGATCATCGCAACCGCCAAGCTGTTCGAGGTGCAGAAGTACCTCTCGCTCACCAACCACATGTGGGACGGCTTCTGGTTCCTGGCCAATCGCCGTGCCTGGGAGCGCCTGCCGCAGGACCTGCGCACGATCGTCGCCAAGAACATCGATGCTGCCGCTCTGCTGGAACGCGACGACGTCGCCAAGCTCAATGCCGGCCTGCAGGCCGAGCTGACCTCGAAGGGCATGGTGATCAACCAGACCAAGGCCGACGAATTCCGGGCCGCACTGCAGAAGGCCGGCTTCTACGGCGAATGGAAGGGCAAGTACGGCGACGAGGCCTGGGCGATTCTGGAGAAGGCAGTCGGCGGCAAGCTGGCCTGAGGTCTTCGGACGACCGAAACACAGCCGTCATGGTCGGGCTTGTCCCGACCATCCACGCCTTCGGAGGTCGAGGGCTGTGGTCGAGGCGTGGATGCTCGGCACAAGGCCGAGCATGACTTTAGCGGTTGGCCGTAGCGCGACCGTTCACCCGCCCTTCTTCGCGCCCTTGCCCGGCTCGCTGAAGTCGAGCTGCTTCTGCAGGCCGAGCTGGACCATAAAGGCCGGCACCGCTTCCAGTCCCGTGTCCTTGGTCTTGCGCCAGGCGGCCGAGGCGGTTGCCGTCATGCCGTTGCCGAGGCCGCGCGCATAGTCGAGGCCGATGCTGGCCGTGCGCGTGGTCGAGTCGAGTCCGAGATAATCCTCGAGCTTCTGCCGGACGGTGAACGAAAGCGCGTTCGTGTCGTTGAAGCGCGCAGTGAGCTTGCCTTCGTGCTGGGTCACGAGGTTGACCACCGCGAAGGGCAGGGTGGTGTCCTCGATGGTGCGGCCCGACGACAGGTCGAGCGTCAGCCATTCATGGGGGATGCGCAGCTTGGCCGTGTAGAGCAGCGACTTCTGGTTCTCGAACTCCTTGTCCGGAAAGATGATTTGCAGCGGCGACAGCGAGGCCTCGAACGTCGCTCCCTTGAGTGCTGTCGAGACGAACAGATTGGGCTGCAGCCGGTAGTTGTCCCGGCGCATGCCGAGATAATCGATGCCATTGGTGAAGCGCGTGCTCGACGTCGTGAACGAGACGCCGATCTCGGTCCCGCTCTGGCGCCAGGCGATGCCCGGCGTGATGCCGAGCGTGGCAAGGTTCTCGTCCTGCGGCAGGAAATCGCCGTCGGCGAAGACGTTGCGCTCGTTCAGCGCGGCAAGCCGCGCCTCGGCATTGGCGAAGAGCCTGAAGGAACCGAGGCTGAGGTTGAGCCGCTCGCGCCAGGTCAGGGTATTGCGGCGGCGCGACCAGCTCTGCTCGTTCTCGATCGCGAGCGAGGACTGCAGAGAGAGCTTTTCGCCGATCCCAGTCGCATGCTTCAGCGTCAGCGCATGGGAGCGGCTGGCGGCGAGCTGGCGCGGATCGTACTGGGTGTCGACCAGCAGGACGTCGAGTCCGTAGCCGTCCTGCAGCGTGCCGCGCAGAAAATTCCAGCTTGCGAAGCCCGTCAGTGTCGGGCTGCCCTTCTCGCCCTTGCTGTTGGTCGGGCTGGAGTCGAAGCCGCCGCGCAGGCCGACCACGGCTGTCGAGGTCAGGGTCTCCGTCGTGTCCTCCCCAGCAGTGGCAGGAAAGGCACTGGCCGCAATGCAAAAGAGCGCGAAGACTGACCTGATCGGACGCATGAACATCACCTCTCTCAGTCGAGGGTAGGTGATAATGCCTAATTGTCAGTTAATATTATCAATATTTCGGCTGTATAGCTAAGAAGTGATCTAATAGAATATATGTCATACTATGAGTTGCTTCAGATCGTATTCGGACGCGCGGCGGTTAACGCTAGCAAGTATGGTTAACAATGTGTTCAGGTTGCGATTAAGATAAAATACAACCAAAACGTGCATATCGCTTCGACACCCGAAGCGAGTGCAGGGAGAGAAAGATGAAATACGCATTTGTTCTTGCCTCGATCGCCGCCTTCTCGGTCAGCCCCGCCTTCGCCGGCGGTCATGGCGGCTCCGGCAGCCGCGGCGGCGGGCTCCTCGGCAACGTCGTGGCGTCGGTTGCTTCGGTCACGACCGCCGTCTCCAACGTCAAGGTCCTCAACAACGTCTCGGTGCTGAGCGGCAACGGCATCCTGAACGGCAACAAGGTCAGCGTCGGCCGCGGCGGCATCGGCATTGGCAATGGCGGGCACGGCTGCGGCTGCAACTGATCCTGCGATGTGACGACCGGGGATCGTACCGGCATGGAGGAAGAGGGGCCTCGCAGCCCCTCTTTTCATGTGCGAGTTCGGATGGTTGCCTACCTGCCGGGCGGTAGGTTAGGCTTATGCAGGAACAGCGGAGCATGATGGCGGCGATGGACGGTTTCGATGCGGTCGGCGGTGGAACGCTCCGCTCGCCCTATTTCGGCGAGGAGCACGAGGCGCTGCGCGATCAGTTGCGCCGCTTCGTCACGAACGAGGTCAAGCCGCACGGGCTCGCCTGGGAAGAGGCCGGCATGGTGCCGCGCCAGGTGCTGGCCCGCATGGGCGAGCTCGGCTTCCTCGGCATCCGCTATCCCGCCGAGTATGGCGGCTCCGAGCTCGACACGCTCGCGACCGTGGTGCTTGCCGAGGAGCTCGGCCGCTCGACCTTCTCGGGCTTCGCCATCACCGCGCTCGTACATACCGACATGGCCTCGGTCCATGTCTTCAATGCCGGCAGCAAGGCGCAGCGCGACCGCTGGATGCCCGATATCGTCGCCGGCAAGGTGATCTGCGCCATCGCCGTCACCGAGCCCGACGCCGGCTCCGACGTGAAGGGCATCCGCACCACGGCGCGGCGCGACGGCGATTCCTACGTGCTGAACGGCGCCAAGATGTTCATCACCAACGGCGTCCATGCCGATCTCTACTGCGTCGCCGCCAAGACCGATGCCTCGGCCAGGCCCTCGCAGTCGGTCTCGATGTTCCTGATCGAGAAGGACACGCCCGGCTTCCGCGTCAGCCGCGCTCTCGACAAGCATGGCTGGCGCTCCTCCGACACGGCCGAGCTGGTCTTCGAGGATTGCCGGATTCCGGCGGAGAACCTGCTCGGCGGCGAGGGGCGTGGCTTCTACGCGATCATGCGCAATTTCCAGAACGAGCGCACCGTGATCGGCGCTATGGCGATGGGCGAGGCGCAGGCCGCGATCGAACTGACGGTCGACTATGTCCGCACCCGCACCGCCTTCGGCGCGCCGCTCTGGGACAAGCAGGCGATCCGCCAGAAGCTCGCTATGCTCGCAGGCAAGGTCGAGGCCGGGCGCCAGCTCGTCCATCACGCCGCCTGGCTCGACGCCAAGGGCTTCGACGCGACGCGCGAGGTCTCGATGGTCAAGGCCTATTGCGGCGAGCTGGTCAACGAAGTCATGTACGCCTGCGTCCAGTTCCATGGCGGCATGGGCTTCATGCGCGAGAGCGCGATCGAGCGCATGGCCCGCGACGCGCGCGTCCAGGCGATCGGTGGCGGCGCCACCGAGGTCATGCTCGAAGAGGTGGCGAAGCGGCTGTGACGGTCGTGACCGGACGCGCCGAACGGGCAGTGCTCGAAGGCGGCGCGCGCCGCCTGATCCTCGACCATGCGGCGCGCCTCCTGCGCAGCAATGGCTACCACCAGACCAGCCTGCGCGAGATCGCCGAGGCGGTCGGGATCCGAAAGGCCAGCCTCTATCATCATTTCCGTTCGAAGGAGGAGATCGTCGAGGCGGTGGTCAATGACGGTGTCGGCTTCGTCCATGACGCTGTGCGCGCCGCCCTGGACGCGACCGGCAAGGCCGATATGCGCCGCCGGCTCGAAGCGGCGATCGCGGCGCATCTCGCCGCCCTGCACGGCCATTCCGACTACACCTGCGCCAGCATCAAGGTCTTCAGCTTCGGCGATAATCCGACGCCGGAGAGCGTGCGGGGCATCCGCCGCGCCTACGACGATCTCTGGCGGGCGCTGATCGAAGAGCTTGCCGGTGCCGGTGTCCTCGCGCCCGGCATCGCACCGGAGCGGCTGCGGCTTTTCCTGCTCGGGGCGATGAACGGCTCGGTCGATTGGTATCGCGAGGGGCGTTTCGACATCGCACAACTTGCCGGCGAGCTCGCAGCGCTCGTCGCGCCTTAGGATGCTGATCGCCGGTGCGCTTTAACCTGGCCTTGACCGCTGCCGAACGAGTGTACGGCATGACACGCGACGGCCTGTTTCGATTTGGTGGCGAGTTCCGGGATTCCGTCCGCGAGGCGGCGTTCCGCGATGCGCGCTTCGGCGAGACGCTGCGGCAATGCCGGCTGATCTTCCTGATCTCGGCGGTCCTCAACACGCTCTTCCTCGCCAGCGACTGGCGCTTCCACGGCACACCGCATTTCTTCGTCGCCGTGCCGGCGCGGCTCGCGATCGTCTTCGTCTCGCTGCTCTGCTTCGCGCTGGTGCGCAAGGCGGCACGCATCTCGCAGGCGCAAGGCGTGCTGATCGGCTGGGAGGTGTCGACCGCGCTGATGGTCGCGCTGCTGGTGTCGTCGCGCAGCGATCTCGCCCTCTTCGTCGTGCTGATGCTGCCCTCGATCTTCTATCTGGTCGCGCCGACGGCCTTCCGCTGGACGCTTGTCCTGGGGGTCGGCTGCAGCGCTCTCATGCTCGCAGGCTATCTCGGTAACGGGCCGCTGCCCTCGACGCTGCCCGGCCTGATCCTGGTCCTCGTCATGCTCAACTTCGCGCTCGGGCTGGTCGTCGTCCACGGCAACCGGCTGCGCCGGCTCGAATGGGCGGCGACGCAGGCCGAGCGCCAGGCCAAGGACGAGCTCGGCGCCAGCCAGGCGATGATCGAGCGCATCTTCATGGCTGTGCCGATCCCGCTCGTCGTCACCTCGCGGGGCGAGGGCCGCTTCCTGCGCGGCAATGATGCAGCCAAGCGCTATTTCGGCGACGCGGTCACGCAGGCGCAGGTCCAGGACGTCCTGCTCGATGGCGGCAATCGCCGCGTCATCGCCCGCCTGCTCAAGGACCACGATCAGATCGAGGGCCATGAGGCGCAGGTCCGCGATGGCAGCGGCGCCGTCCGCGACGTGCTTATTACCGCTACGACATTGCCGATCGGCGAGAACCCGGCCGTCGTCGCCGGCATCGTCGACATCACCGATCGCAAGGCGGCCGAGGCCCGCACCCGCCGCCAGGCGACGCATGACGCGTTGACCGGCCTGCCCAATCGTCTGCTGTTCCACGAGCGGATGCAGCAGGCCCTGGCGCGAATGGCGAGCAAGGGCGGGGCGGTCGCGCTCTTCCTGATCGATCTCGACGATTTCAAGTCGATCAACGACACGCTCGGCCATGACGCCGGCGACGCGCTGCTGATCGAAGCGGCGAAGCGGCTCGCCGCCGCGATCGGCCCGGACGAGTTGGTCGCTCGGCTCGGCGGCGACGAGTTCGTCGTGCTCTCGACGCAGCGGATGACGGGGTTCGAGGCGTTGGTGCGAGGCGAGGCGCTGATCGAGGTGCTGCGCCAGCCCTGCGAGCATGCCGGCCAGATGATTGCGACGCGGGCGAGCCTCGGCATTGCGCTCGCGCCCGAGCATGATCGCGACGGCGTAGAATTGATGAAGGACGCCGACCTCGCGCTCTACCGGGCCAAGGCGAACGGCCGCAACATGGCGATCGTCTACGAGCCGGCGATGCGGGCGGCGATGGCGCGCCGCGTCGCGGTCTGCCAGGGGCTGGCCGGCGCGCTGAAGGACGAGCGGATTCTGCCTTACTACCAGCCGCAGGTCGCGGTCGACACCGGCCGGATCGCCGGCTTCGAGGCTCTGGCGCGCTGGCGTCATTCCGAGCGCGGGATCATCCCGGCCGCCGCCTTCCAGGAAGGCTTCCAGGATCCCGAGATCGCCAACGGGATCAGCGACGCGATCATCGCGGCCGTGGTGAGCGATCTGCGCCGCTGGCTCGATGCCGGGCTCGATGTCGGCCATGTCTGCGTCAACCTCGCGGCCAGCGTCTTCCGCGACCCGGCGCTGCCGGAGCGCCTGCTCGGCCAGCTTGCCGCAGCCGGCGTGCCGGCCAGCCATTTCGGCGTCGAGGTCACCGAGACCGTGCTGCTCACCCGCAATGCCGACGAGGCCGAGCGCACGCTGAAGACCCTGCGCGCTGCGGGCCTGCGCGTCGCGCTCGACGATTTCGGCACCGGCTACGCCTCGCTCACCCATCTCAAGCGCTTCCAGGTCGATGCGCTCAAGATCGATCGCGGCTTCGTCAGTCACGTCACCGAGAACGGCGGCGATGCGGCGATCGTGCGGGCGCTGCTCCGGCTCGCAGACGATCTGCGTCTCGATGTCATCGCCGAGGGCGTGGAGACCGCCGAGCAGGAAGCTTTCCTGAAGGAGCAGGGCTGCCGTTTCGCGCAGGGCTATCGCTATGCCAGGCCCACCCCCGCTGGCCGCGTGCCCTGGCTGCTGCAGCTGCCGGACCTGCTGCCCAAGGGCGACGCCATGCACGGGGATAGTGCCGCCGCCTGATCCGGCGCACTGGTCGCAGCACAATTTTCGTGGCGCTATGCCGCTCTCAATGTCGATGCCGAGAGCCCTACATGCGCGCCTTCTATCATCCCGACCAGTCCAAGCACGATCCGCAGCAATATATGCGCTTCGGCAAGATCGTGGCGCCGAAGGACCTGCCGGAACGGACCGAACGGCTGCTCGATGCGCTCGCCAAGCACGGCGTCACGCCCGAGCGCCCGGCCGAGCATGGCACGGCGCCGATCCTTGCGGTTCATGACGAAGGCTTCGTCCGCTTTCTGGAGGGGCTCTGGCAGCGCTGGCTCGCTCTGCCCGAGCACGGGCCGGAGGCCTGGCCCAATACCTTCCCTTATTGGAGCGGCCGCACCGACGAGGATGTCCGCCCGCCTTGCCGGCCGACCGGGATCATGGGCCAGCTCGGCTGGTATCTCGGCGATCTCTCGGTGCCGGTCGGCGAGCATTGCTGGCTCTCGACCCTGCGCTCGGCCGAGACCGCGGTCTCCGGCGCCGATGCAGTCATTGCCGGTGAGCGCGCGGTCTATTCGCTCTGCCGTCCCTCGGGCCACCATGCCCGCGCCGACCGCGCCACCGGCTTCTGCTATCTCAACAACAGCGCGATCGCCGCGCAGCGCCTGCGCAGCAAATTCGGCAAGATCGCGATCCTCGATGTCGATGCCCATCACGGCGACGGCACGCAGCAGATCTTCTATCGCCGCGACGACGTGCTGACGATCTCGGTCCATGCCGATCCGGCGGATTATTACCCCTTCTTCACCGGCTATGAGGACGAGCGCGGGAACGGACCGGGCGAGGGCTTCAACCTCAACCTGCCGCTCGCCCATGGTGCCGGTGGCGCCGAGATGGAAGCGGCGGTCGACCGTGCCGGCCGCGCCATCCGCGAGTTCGGTGCGGAAGCCTTGGTGATCGCGCTCGGCTACGACGCCCACAAGCATGACCCGATCGGCGTGCTCAAGCTGGAAGCAGCCGATTTCGGCACGATCGGCGAGCGGGTGAAGGCGCTAGGACTGCCGACGCTGGTGGTGCAGGAGGGCGGCTACGCGATCGAGGCGATCGGCGATTGCCTCGATGCGTTTTTGGGTGGGTTCAAGTAGAGCTTCCTTCTCCCACCCATCTCGGGCCTGCCCGAGATGGGCACTCTGGATGGTGCATGTCGGAAATATCCGACATGCACGGGGAGAAGGTCCCGGCAGGGGGATGAGGGCGCTTTGACCGGGTGAAACGAAAAAGGGCCGCATGCGCGACCCTTCCCTCATCCGTCAGCGCTTCGCGCTGCCACCTTCTCCCCCGTGGGGAGAAGGCTCCACTACTCCGCCGCCTCGCGCCGCGGCAGCACCCAGTCCGGGCGGACCCAGTGGCAGGTATAGCCGGCCGGGTAGCGCTCCAGATAATCCTGGTGCTCCGGCTCGGCCTCCCAGAAGTCGCCTGCGGGCTTCACCTCGGTGGTCACGCGGCCCGGCCAGCGGCCCGAGGCATTCACCTCGGCGATCACCTCCTCGGCGATCTTCTTCTGGGTGTCGTCGACATAATAGATGCCCGAGCGATAGCTGGTGCCGATGTCGTTGCCCTGGCGGTTCAGCGTGGTCGGGTCGTGGATCTGGAAGAAGAACTCGACCAGTTGCCGATAACCGATCTTGGCGGGGTCGAAGACGATCTCGATCCCCTCGGCATGGGTCCCGTGATTGCGATAGGTCGCGTTCTTCACGTCGCCGCCGGTGTAGCCGACCCTTGTCGTCTCGACGCCGGGGAGCTTGCGGATCAGGTCCTGCATGCCCCAGAAGCAACCGCCTGCGAGTACAGCTCGTTCCGTCATGTCAAACCTCCTTGCTGCTGCCCAGATAAGTATCGGCAGCTGAATTCGCCATGTCGGGGCATCCGGTTACAGATCCTCAGATCACCGCCTCGATCAGGAATGGCCCCTTGCGGCCGAGCGCGCCCTTGAACAGCCTGGTGAACTCCTCCGCCGTCGTGGCGCGGCCGGCCTCGACGCCCATGCCCTTGGCCATCGACACCCAGTCCAGTGCCGGCTCGTCGAGATTGAGCATCAGCTTGGCGTTGCGGCCGAAATCGTTGACGCCGACATTGCGCATCTCGCCGTGCAGGATCGCATAGGTGCGGTTGGCGAAGACGACGGTGACGACGTCGAGGTTCTCGCGCGCCTGCGTCCACAGGCCCTGGACCGTGTACATGCCGGAGCCGTCGGCCTGCATGCCGATCACCTTGCGGTCGGGGCAGGCGACCGCCGCGCCGACACACAGAGGAATGCCTTCGCCGATCGAGCCGCCGGTGAGCTGGATGTAGTCGTGCTGGGGCGCGCCGTGGCAGTCATAGTAGAAGCTGCGGCCCGAGGAGACCGACTCGTCGCAGATGATCGCGTTCTCCGGCAGCAGCCGCGCGACGATGGCGCAGACCTTGTCGGCGTCGAGCGTGCCGGTCGGCAGTGCGCCGTCGGCTGCCTGCGGCGTGGCGATGAAGGCCGGCGGCGTCGCCCGCGCCGAGAGCTCCTCGGCCAGCGCCTCGATCGTTCCCGGCAGGTCGTCCCCGGGCACGGCCAGTTGCTCGACCTGGCAGTTCTCGTGCACCAGCCGGCCGGGCTTGCCCGGATAGGCGAAGAAGCCGACCGGCACCTGGGCGCCGATCAGCACGAGCAGGTCGATGTCCTTGAGCTGCTGCAGCGCCATGTCGATCGGATAGAACACCTTCGGGATGGCGACGCGGCCGGCGCCGCGCTCGATCCGCCCGTTCGACATCTGCGCGAAGATCTGCGCGCCGGTCGCAGCGCAGACCCGCGCCGCCATCGCCATCGGTCCCTCGCGCAGCGCCGAGCCGGTCAGCATGATCGCGGCGCGCGAGCCGTGCTTGCGCAGCAGGCCGGCGACCGCGCGGATCTGGGCCGCATCGACCTGCCTGGGCGCCGGCACCGGCGTGCGCGTCAGCTCCGCCGGCTCGACGCTGCCCCAGGCGCAGTCGGCCGGCAGGATCACGGTGGTGACGCCGGGCAAGGAGAGCGAGGCGGCGTAGGCTTCGCCGATCGCCGGGCCGACATCCTCAGGCGAGGCGATGCGGCGCACGAATTGCGACATCGGCCGGGCGAGGCTCTCGATGTCGCTGGTCAACGGTGCATCGTGCTGGAGATGGTAGGTCGCATGGTCGCCGACCACGTTGATCATCGGGGTCCAGGCGCGCCTGGCGTTGTGCATGTTGGCGAGGGCGTTGGCCATGCCGGGCCCGCAATGCAGCAGCGTCGCCGCCGGTTTGTCGGCCATGCGGGCGTAGCCGTCGGCCGCGCCGGTGACCACGCCCTCGAACAGGCCGAGCACGCAGCGCATCTGCGGTTTGCGGTCGAGCGCCGCGACGAAATGCATTTCGGACGTGCCGGGATTGGCGAAGCAGACATCGACATCGTTGACCAGCAGCGTGTCGCACAGGCGGTCGGCGCCATTCATCCGGGAAAACCTCTTTCATAGCCAAAGGCGCGTGGCGCCTGTCACGCCGAGGGGAGGGGATCGCCGCGGGAGTGTCAAACAAGAGAATGTCATTGCTTTCCCAAGCGGGGGTGATCGGCGGCTCATTCGCCGGCTCGCATCGAGCCCTTATCCTTCGAGACGCGATCTGCGATCGCTCCTCAGGATGACGGCTGATTGGGTGATCGCCGCCTTGACCGGTTTGCATATGCATTTAACGTGATTTGGAACGAAGCTTGCTTTATGGGCGCGATCGGGCTGCGTTGGCCGAGGTATCCGCCGCAGGCGGGAACAAGTGGGGAAGGGTTCGTCATGACAGGTTTGAAGCGTATCGGGATGCTGGCCGCGACCGGCCTGGCGGCTCTCATCGCCGCTGGCGGCGCGCAGGCGCAGACCAAGGTGAATATCGGCATTTCCGGCTGGACCGGCTTCGCGCCGCTGACTCTCGCCAAGGAAGCCGGCATCTTCGCCAAGAACGGCCTCGACGTCTCGATCAAGAAGATCCCGCAGAAGGATCGCCACCTCGCCATCGCCTCGGGCGACATCCAATGCGCCGCGACCACGGTCGAAACCTGGATCGTCTGGGACGCTGCCGGCATCAAGACCAAGCAGATCTTCCAGCTCGACAAGAGCTATGGCGCCGACGGCATGGCCGTGCGCGGCTCGACCGCTTCCATCAAGGACCTCAAGGGCAAGACGGTCGCGGCCTCTGCGCCCGGCACCTCGCCCTATTTCGCCCTCGCCTGGATCCTCAAGGAAAACGGCATGTCGGTGAAGGACGTCAACGTCGTCAACATGGAGCCCGGCCCGGCGGCGCAGGCCTTCATCGCCGGCCAGAACGACGCGGCGATGACCTATGAGCCCTATCTCTCGGCCGTGCGCGAGAAGCCGGAGGCTGGCAAGATCATCGCCACCACCCTTGACTATCCGATGGTGATGGACACCTTCGGCTGCACGCCGAAATTCCTGGCCGAGAACGATGCGGCCGCCGTCGCTCTGACCAAGAGCTATTTCGAGGCGCTGGAGCTGATCAAGGCCGACCAGGCCAAGGCCTATGGCATCATGGGCGCCGACGTGAAGCAGACCGGCGAGCAGTTCGGCAAGTCGGCCGGCTATCTGCGCTGGTCGGACTCTGCCGGCAACAAGGCCTTCTTCTCCGGCGAGTGGCAGGCCTTCACCAACAAGGCGGCCGACCTCCTGCTCGAGATCGGCCTGATCAAGGCCAAGCCCGACGTCGCCACGCTGGTCGAGACCAAGTACGTCGCCGGCAAGTGAGCGGCGACGTCCTGCCGGACGTTCTGATGTCCGGCCTGCGTGTCGTCTTCTGCGGCACGCAGGCCGGAGCGGCCTCCGCCCGGCGGGGCGCCTACTATGCCGGACCCGGCAATAAGTTCTGGAAGACCCTGTTCGAGACCGGGCTGATTCCTGAGCCCCTCGGCCCGGCGGATTTCCAGGAGCTGCCGCGATACGGCATCGGCTTCACCGATGTCGCGAAGTGGACGTCCGGCCCCGACACGGCGTTGCTGCGACAGCACTTCGATATCGTCGGCTTCCAGGCCAAGATTCATCGGCACGCTCCGGCGATCGTCGCGTTCAACGGCAAGCGTGCCGCCCAGGCTGCACTGGGGGAGGAGAGGGGACTGAAGCTCGCCTATGGCCTCCAGCCCTCCCTCCTCGCAGGAAGCCGCGTCTTCATCCTGCCCTCCACCTCCGGGGCGGCCTCCGGCTACTGGTCCATCGAGCCCTGGCGTGAACTCGCCGCCCTCGTGAAGGAAACAAGTTCTAGACGATGAAACCCCTCCAGCCGGTCTCCGCCAGCGCCCGTGTCGGCTATGGTGTCGCCTTCTTCGCGCTCTTCGTCGTGGTCTGGTCGGTCGCGACCTTCGGCGGCTATGTCCAGAAGCTCTTCCTCGCCGATCCGCTGACCATGGTCGGCGAAGGCTGGAACCTGCTCGTCAACCACGGCTTCATTGTCGATATCGGCATGACGATCTGGCGGGTCGTCGGCGGCTTCATCCTGGCCGTCATCTTCGCGCTGCCGCTCGGCATCCTGATGGGCGCCTACAAGCCCATCGAGGCCTTCCTCGAGCCCTTCGTCTCCTTCGCACGCTATCTGCCGGCCTCGGCCTTCATCCCGCTCTTGATCCTCTGGGCCGGCATCGGCGAGACGCAGAAGCTGCTGGTCATCTTCATCGGCTCGTTCTTCCAGCTCGTGCTGATGATCGCGGTCGCGGTCGGCGGCATCCGGCGCGACCTGGTCGACGCCGCCTATACGCTGGGCGCGAGCGATTCCTCCGTGGTGCGCCGCGTGCTCCTGCCTAATGCCGCGCCGGAGATCGCCGAGATCTTCCGTCTCGTGCTCGGCTGGGCCTGGACCTATGTCATCGTCGCCGAGCTGATCGGCTCGTCCTCCGGCATCGGCCACATGATCACCGACAGCCAGGCGCTGCTGAATACAGGACAGATCATCTTCGGCATCATCGTCATCGGCCTGATCGGGCTGATCTCCGATTTCCTCTTCAAGGCGGTCAACCAGCGCCTGTTTCCGTGGGCGCAGGCATGAGCAAGCTTCTGATCGAGCAGGTCGGCAAGGTCTTCCCAGCCCGCGGCAAGGGGCAGCCGACGCGCGCCCTGATGCCGACTTCGCTCACCGTCGCCGACAACGACTTCATCACCATCCTCGGCCCCTCCGGCTGTGGGAAGTCGACGCTGCTGCGTATCATCGGCGGGCTGGAGACCGCGAGCGAAGGCAAGATCCTGCTCGACGGTACGCCGGTCACCGGGCCGGGCGCCGATCGCGGCTTCGTCTTCCAGAGCTACACGCTCTTCCCCTGGCTGAGCGTGGTGCAGAATATCGCCTTCGGCCTGCGCGAGAAGGGCGTGCCTGAGCGCGAGCGGCTCGGCATCGCCCGCAAATGGGCCGAGCGTGTCGGGCTTTCCGGCTTCGTCGACCACTTCCCCAAGCAGCTCTCCGGCGGCATGCAGCAGCGCACCGCGATCGCTCGCGCGCTCGCCAACGACCCCAAGATCCTGCTGCTCGACGAGCCCTTCGGCGCGCTCGACAACCAGACCCGCGCGCTGATGCAGGAAATGCTGCTCGGCATCTGGGAGCGTGAGCAGAAGACCGTGCTCTTCGTCACCCACGACATCGAGGAGGCGATCTTCGTCGGCTCACGCGTGGTGGTGATGAGCGCTCGCCCCGGGCGGATCAAGGCCGACATCCCGGTCGAGCTGCCGCATCCCAGGCCCTACACCATCAAGACCACGCCCGAATTCGTCGCGCTGAAGGAACGCCTCGTGGAGGAGATCCGGATCGAAGCTGTGCTCGCGGCCGAAGGGCACTAGCAACCAAGCCACCATACCGGTTGACTCGGGTCCGGTATGGTGGTTCCTTCCTCGCGAAATTGGCCTGACCACATGGCCAAATCGATGCCGCATGACCAGGCGGTGCAGGGAAGGGTCCAGGGTCTGATGCCGCTCGCAGTCGTCGAGTCGCCGCGCCTGTATCGGCAGATCGCCGATCAATTGCGCCATCTCATCGACCAGCATGAATTCCCGGTCGGCAGCCGCCTGCCGCCCGAACGCGAACTTGCGGAGAAACTCGGCGTTTCCCGCCCCTCGGTGCGCGAGGCGCTGATCGCGCTGGAGGTCGAGGGCCGCGTGCGCATTCGCATGGGCTCGGGCGTCTACGTCGTCGATCCCGCTCAGGCTGCTGCACAGCTCGCCGGCGCCGGCTTTCCCGTCGAGGGTCCGTTCGAGGTGCTCGCGGCGCGCCGGCTGGTCGAGGGCGCCGTCGCGGCCGATGCGGCAGGGCAGGCGACGCCCACCCAGCTGGCCGGGCTCGCCGGCATCCTCGACCAGATGGAGCAGCCCGGTTTGCCGGCGGAGCACCTGATCGCGCTCGACCGCGCCTTCCATGTCGAGATCGCGGCGATACTGGGAAACACCGTGCTGGTGCGCTGCGTCGGCGAGCTCTTCGACCAGCGCATGAGCCCGTATTTCCGCCAGCTCGCGCAGTATTTCGAGAACGAGGGCTCGTGGTGCTCGGCGGCGCGCGAGCATCGTGCCATCCATGCTGCACTCGCCAGCGGCGATCGCGAAGCCGCCCGCGCGGCGATGTGCGCCCATCTCCAGGCTTCGCAGGAGCGCTTTTCGCAGAGCTTCGGCGACGTCGACTTCAAGCGGGCAGGCGAGCGTCAGCGCCGGCCACGCCCGATCAAATGACGCAAGGCCAGACCTTATTCGTGACCTTCAGGGAGGACAGACGATGAAACTGCACTACGCTCTTGCCGCGCTCGCCGCCGGCGCTCTCTTCGCCGGCGCCCCGGCGCAGGCTCAGACCAAGCTGAAGTGGGCCCATGTCTACGAGACCTCCGAGCCCTTCCACACCGAGTCGGTCTGGGCGGCCGAGGAGATCAAGAAGCGCTCCAACGGCAAATACGATATCACGGTCTACCCGGCCTCGCAGCTGGGCAAGGAGACCGATATCAACCAGGGCCTGACGCTCGGCACGGTCGACATGATCATCTCGGGCTCGAGCTTTGCGGCGCGCGCCTATCCGCCCATCGGCGTGACCTACTACCCCTTCATCTTCCGTGGCCCCGACCATCTGCTCGCCTATGTGAAGAGCGACGTCTTCAAGGAGATGGCCAAGGGCTATGAGGAGAAGAGCGGCCACCAGATCCTGGCCGTGACCTATTACGGCACCCGCCACACTACCTCGAACAAGCCGATCAAGACCTGCGCCGACATGAAGGGCCTGAAGATCCGCGTGCCCGACGTGCCGGCCTATCTCGCCATGCCGCGCGCCTGCGGCGCCAACACCACGCCGATCGCCTTTGCCGAGGTCTATCTCGCCTTGCAGAACGGCACCGTCGAGGCGCAGGAGAACCCGCTCAACACCATCGACGCCAAGAAGTTCTACGAGGTGCAGAAGCACATCGTGCTGACCGGCCACATCGTCGACCACCTCAACACGGTCGTCTCGAAGCAGCTCTGGGCCAAGCTCTCGCCCGAGGACAGGAAGATCTTCACCGACGTCGCCCAGGAAGCGGCCGAGCGCGCCACCAAGAAGATCCAGGCCGACGAGGTGAAGCTCGTCCAGGTCTTCAAGGACAAGGGCCTCTCGGTCACCGAGATCGACAAGGCCGACTTCCTTGCCGCCGTCGAGAAGAACGTGACCTTCGAGCAGTACGGCTATCGCAAGGCCGACTGGGAGCGCATCCAGGCGATCAAGTGATCGCCCGCCTCTTGCAGTGACGGTTTGTCGTCATTGCGAGGAGCGACAGCGACGAAGCAATCCAGGGGCCGCCGAGCGGGTCCCGCTGGATTGCTTCGCTACGCTCGCAATGACGCCAAGCGCCGCGACCCAGACATGACCGGATCCAGCCCATGACCACGACGCCGGAAGTCCACACCCAAGTCACCAGCGAGGAGATCGCCCACGTCTTCGACGAGGCGCCGCCGCCGGCGGATCTCTCCGGCTACGGCCTCGAGGACTGGGTGACGCTCGCCGCCTTCTGGCTGATGGTCGCCTGCGTCGTGGCGCAGTTCTTCACCCGCTATGTCCTCAACGACAGCTTCGCCTGGACCGAGGAGATCGCGATCTACGCGCTGATCGTCGTCGTCTTCCTGGGTTCCTCGCTGTGCGTGCGTGCCTCCAGGCACATCCAGGTCGACTTCCTGTATCGGTATCTGTCGCCCGGCGCCGGACGGGCGCTCTCGACCGCGGTCGATCTCATCCGCATCGGCTTCTTCGCCTATGGCACGGTGCTGGTGCATCGTTATGCCGAGCTCATTCCCGACGAGACGATGACGACGATCCAGTTCCCGAAGTCGCCGGTGTTCTACGCCGTCGTCGTCGCCTTCGCGCTGATGACGCTGCGCTCGATCCAGGTCGCCTGGCAGAACTGGCGCCGCGGCTACTCCGTGCTGGAGCGTCCCTCGGCCTTCGACGGCTCGGAGGCCTGACCCATGCTGATCCTGCTCGGAACCTTCCTTTGCCTGATGGTGCTCGGCGTTCCCGTCGCCATCTCGATGGCCGTCGCCTCGCTTGCCTTCATCCTCGTCTCCGGCACCGTGCCGGACGTGATCCTGGCCCAGCGCATGATCGCCGGCGTCGAGAGCTTCCCGTTGCTGGCAGTGCCGTTCTTCATCCTCGCCGGCAACCTGATGAACATCGCCGGCGTCACCGGCCGCATTTACTCCTTCGCCGTCGCGCTCGTCGGCTGGATGCGGGGCGGCCTCGCCCAGGTCAACATCATCGGCTCGGTGATCTTCTCCGGCATGTCGGGCACCGCGATCGCCGACGCCGCCGGCATCGGCACGATCGAGATCAAGGCGATGAAGGACCATGGCTATTCGGCCGAGGTCGCGGTCGGCGTCACCGCGGCTTCCGCCACGCTCGGCCCGATCATCCCGCCATCCTTGCCCTTCGTCATCTACGGCATGATGTCGAACACCTCGATCGGTGCGCTGTTCCTCGGCGGCGTCATCCCCGGCGTGATCATGACGCTGTTCATGATGCTTACGGTCGCGATCTTCGCCCGCATCTACAAATGGGGTTCCGACACCAAGTTCTCGCTGCGCGAGCTCGGCTCTGCCGGCATCGAGGTGCTCGTCGTCCTCGGCTTCCCGGTCCTGGCCTATGGGCTGGTCTTCGCCGGACTCGATCCCAATCTCGCAATCGGCATCGCGCTCGCCGTGCTGCTGGCGGTCGATTACTATTTCGACTTCTCGGCGGTGATGGCGCTGATGACGCCGGTCATCCTGATCGGCGGCATGACCATGGGCTGGTTCACGCCGACGGAAGCCGCTGCCGCCGCGGTGATCTGGTCGCTCTTCCTCGGGCTGGTGCGCTATCGCTCGATGACCATGCGCAGCCTGACCAAGGCGACCTTCGACACCATCGAGACCACGGCCTCGGTGCTGTTCATCGTCACCGCCGCCTCGATCTTCGCCTGGTTGCTCACGGTGTCGCAGACGGCCCAGCTGCTCTCCGACCTGATCCTCGGCTTCACCCAGAACAAGTGGGTGTTCCTGATCCTGGTCAACCTGCTGCTGCTCTTCATCGGCTGCTTCCTCGACACCATCGCCGCGATCACCATCGTCGTGCCGATCCTGTTGCCGATCGCGCTCAAGCTCGGCGTCGACCCGATCCATTTCGGCCTGATCCTGACGCTGAACCTGATGATCGGGCTCTTGCATCCGCCGCTCGGCATGGTGCTGTTCGTGCTCTCGCGCGTCGCCAAGCTTTCGGTCGAGCGCACCACCATGGCGATTCTGCCCTGGCTGATCCCGCTCTTTGCCGCACTGTTCGCGATCACCTTCATCCCTGAGCTGACGCTCTGGCTGCCGCGTACAATGGGCATGATCCGGTAAGGCTTTGCGGGGGGCGGACTGGCGAAAATGAAGCGCCGCCCCCATTTTTTCTGTCAGGAGGCTGACAGCTGCATGCGGCGGGCGTGGATCAGCTTTGCGCCGAACCCACTGTTACGCTGCCGCGGGTGATTGCCATCTTTGATGGCGAAGGGGCACTGCCGTGAGGTGGCGCCATGCGCAGTCTGATTATGAATATGTTGTCTCGGCTCATTTGCGAGCCGCGGGTGGATGTGGTGTTCGCCGATGGATCGCTCCATTCGGCCGGGCGGGGTTCGGCGCCCGCGATCAAGTTGCGTATCGCCGACCGTGAAACCGAGTTCAAGCTGGCCCTCGATCCCGAGCTCGCGCTCGGCGAGGCCGTGATGGACGGCCGTATCATCGTCGAGCGCGGTACCATCTACCAATTGCTCGAAACCCTGATCCGTGGCCTGTCGCGACAGCCGCCTTCCGCCTTCGCGGGAACGCTGACGCGGCTGCGTACGGCAGTGCGGCGGCTGAAGCAGCACAACACCCCCGCTTGGGCGAGGCGCAACGTCCACCACCATTACGATCTGAAGAGCGAGTTCTTCCGCCTCTTCCTCGATGCCGACCGGCAATATTCCTGCGCCTTCTTCGAGCATCCGGGTGCGACGCTCGAAGAAGCGCAGGCCGCCAAGAAGCGCCGCATCGCGGCGAAGCTGGCGCTGAAGCCGGGCCAGCGGGTGCTCGACATCGGCTCCGGCTGGGGCGGGCTCGGACTTTCGATCGCGCGTGAGAGCGGCGCGAAGGTCACCGGCATCACCCTCTCCGAGGAACAACTCGCCGCTTCGAACAAGCGGGCCGAGGAATCGGGGCTGCCGGTCGCGTTCCGCCTGCAGGACTACCGGGCCGTGACCGAGCGTTTCGACCGCATCGTCTCGGTCGGCATGTTCGAGCATGTCGGGGTCGGCTACTATCGCGACTATTTCCGCAAGATCAGGGAGCTGCTCGAGGATGACGGCGTCGCGCTGATCCACACGATCGGCCGCAGCACGCCGCCCGGCGCGACCAACCCGTTCATCGCCAAGTACATCTTTCCCGGCGGCTATATCCCCGCTTTGTCGGAAGTCACGGCGGCGGTGGAGAAGGAGGGGCTGATTGTCACCGATGTCGAGGTGCTGCGCCTGCATTATGCCGAGACGCTGAAGGCCTGGCGCGAGCGTTTCCTCGCTCATCGCCAGGAGGCGGTCGCGATGTATGACGAGCGCTTCGCACGGATGTGGGAGTTCTATCTCGCCGCATCCGAGGCGAGCTTCCGTCATGACGGCCTCGTCGTCTTCCAGCTCCAGCTCGCCAAGCGTCTCGGCACGTTGCCGATGACCCGGGACTACATGAGCGAGAAGGCGCGGGTCGCGGGCGCGATCGACCGGGCCGCCTGAAACGTACGCGATTGAGCTAACGCAATGTCCCAGCTAGGCTTCGCCCGGCGGGGGCATTGCGGAGGTCGATCGTGCGATCATCGATGATTGCGCTCGCGGTAGCGGCGCAGATGTCAGCTCTTCCAGCCCTCGCCCAGGAGCGCCAGGCCCGCGACGAGTTCTTTTGGCTCGGCGAGATCAACAAGGCCACGGCCGTGATCAACACGGATGAGGGCCTGCTCGACAAGGCGCTGGCGCCGCGCATTGCGGCCGGTCTGTCCAAGGTTCTGAGCGAGGGCGCCAAGTCGGGAGGCAAGCGGCCTTCGACCGTGATCAGCTTCGAGCCGCTGCTGATCGCGGCTGGCGGGCAGGAGGTCACGCTGCTGCATGCCGGCCGTTCGAGCCAGGACATGCATGCGACCTACCGTGCCGCGATCCTGCGCGACGACATGCTGGCGCTCGCCGAGCAGCTCAACCGCACCACGGCGACGCTGGTCGGGCTGGCCGAGAAGCACGCCGCGACCATCGTTCCGAACTACACCAATGGCGTCGCCGCCCAGCCGAACAGCCTCGGCCACACCCTGCTCGGCCATGCCGCCGGCCTCGAGCGCGACGCTCAGCGCATCCGCGAGGCCTATGCCCGGATCGACCGCTCCGCGATGGGCACGACCGTGCTCAATGGCACGAGCTGGCCGCTGAACCGCAAGCGCATGGCCGATTATCTCGGCTTCGCGGCGATCGTCGACAACGCCTATGACGCCGGCCAGATCTCCTCGGTCGAGCATCCGGTCGAGGCCGGCGCGATCGTCACCAGCATCGCGCTGCATGCCGGCGCCTTCGTCGAGGATGTGATGACGCAATACGCCTTCGCGCGGCCCTGGATGCTGCTGCAGGAAGGCGACGGGAACACCTATGTCTCCAGCGCCATGCCGCAGAAGCGCAATCCCGGCCTGCTCAACACCACGCGCCAGCAGGCCTCGACCGCGCTCTCGCTCGCCATGGGAGCCGCGATCCAGGCCCACAACATCACGCCGGGGATGAGCGACCCCAAGGATGTCAGGCCCAACAGCGCGATGGTGAAGAGCGCGGTTACGGTGCTCGCCAATTGGGACCGCATCCTGAAGGGGCTGGTGATCAGCCCCGAGCGGGCGCTTGAGGAATTGAACAGCGACTGGACGGCCTCACAGGAACTCGCCGACCTGCTGATGCGCAAATACAGGCTGCCCTTCCGCGTCGGCCACCACTTCGCCTCCGAGGTCGTGACCCACGCCAAGGACCACGACATCAGGCCGCTCGACTTTCCTTATGCGGAGGCGAAGCGGATCTATGCCGCGGCGGTCAAGGGCACGGAGTATCCGGCCGAGCTGCCGATCAGCGAAGCCGAGTTCCGCGCTGCGCTCGACCCCGTCGCGATCGTACGCAGCCGCGCAACCGCAGGCGGCCCGCAGCCGGCCGAGATGGAGCGGATGCTGGCGGCGGCGAAGGGCAAGATCGCGGAGCAGGGTACCTGGATCAAGGAGCGGCGCGAGCGGATCGCCGGCTCGCTCGGCAGGCTCGACAGGGATTTCGAGGCGCTGCGCGCCCAGGCGCAATAGCGGGAGTTTCAGCCAGGCGCCGGCCCGACATAGCGGGCTCGCGGGCGGATCAGCCGGCCGGTCTCGTTCTGCTCCAGCGCATGCGCGAGCCAGCCGGTGCAGCGCGCCGCGGCGAAGATCTGGAACGGCGCGGTCTCCGGCAATGCCAGTTTCGCCGCCAGCGCCGACAGCGCGAAGTCGATGTTCGGTTCCTCGCCCGTCAAGGTGGCGATGGCGGCCTGGGCCTGCGCATAGGCCGGCGGCGGCTCGAACGCTGCGAACAGGGCTCGCGCTCGCGGGTCGCCATCGGGATAGAGCGGATGGCCGAAGCCGGGCAGCTTGGCGCCGGCCTCCAGCCTTGCCGCCAGCGCAGCCTCCAGCCCGTCCCGCTCGATGTCCCGCATCAGTACCAGCACGCGCGGCGCGACGCCACCATGCGAGGGCCCTGAAAGCGCCGCGAGCCCCGCCAGCGCGCAGGCGGCGAGCGACGCGCCGGTCGAGGCGGTGACGCGGGCGGCGAAGGTCGAGGCGTTGAGCTCATGGTCCGCGAGCAGGACGAGCGCCCGTCGGATCGGCTCGGCGCCTTTTGTTTCGCAGCCCCAGGCCCGGGCCAGCCGGGCATGGATCGGCCCTTCGCCCGGCCCACCGGCGATCGCGTCGACCAGCGTGTCGAGCACGGCGGCGGCTTCGAGATAGAGCGCCTTCTTGGCGCGCCCGACCATTGGGCGGTCGGTCGCGGTCCGCGCTGCGATCGTCTCGAAGACGCGCGCCAGTGGCTCGCCCGGGGGCACGATCGTCGCCAGAGGCGGGAAGCGCTGCGTGCCGCAATCCCAGAGCAGGCGCGCGACGTCTTCCAGCTTGGCGCTCTCGGCGAGGCGGGCCGCATCCTGCCCGCGATACCAGAGGCCGCCGCGCTCGATCGTGGTGATGCTCGAAGACAGGACAGGCTCGCCATAGGCGATGGCATCCTCGGCGATCGCGGCCGGACGCCGGCCGCGCGCCTTGCGATGCTCCAGCCGGGCGATGTCCTCGGCCCGGTACAGGCTGCGCCTGGAATCGCCTTCGTCGCCGCGCGCTTCGATCAGCCCGCGGCTGACATAGGCGTAAAGCGTCTGCGGCTTCAGCCCGAGCCGTGTCATCGCCTCCTGAGCCGTCAGCCACTCCTGCATCGCCCCTCCTTAAATATATTGATTATATTGTTCAAGATTGATCGTTGCAATGCGGGAGCTGATTTTCGCGACGAATGCTTTTTGAGGAGTTCCTGACATGTCCGATGGTCTCGATGACGTCGTCGCCGCCCATACCGTGCTTTCGGAAGTCGACGGCGCTGCCGGCCGCCTGGTGATCCGTGGTCGCAGCCTCGCCGAGCTCGCCGGCCGCACCAGCTTCGAGGAGATGGTGGCGCTGATGTTCGACGGGCTGCTGCCCGATCTGCCGCAGGGTCACGAACTCCCGGCCGCGCTCGGCAAGGCCCGCACCGATCTCTTCGGCATCGTCGAGCGCACTGCGCTCTCGGACGATCTCGGGCCGGTCGAGGCAATCCGCGCCTGGACGGCGCAGATTGCTGACGGGGAGGAGGCTGATACGGCGCTGAGGCTGCTCGCCGCGCCGGCCGTCTTCACTGCCGCCGCAGTCCGCAAGCAGCGTGGCCTGACCCCGATCGCGCCCGATGCGACATTGTCGCAAGCGGCGGACACGCTGCGCATGCTGCGCGGCGAGGCGCCGACCGCTGCCCAGGCCGCGGCGCTCGATACCTATCTCGTCACCGTCGCCGATCACGGCCTCAACGCCTCGACCTTCGCGGCGCGCGTCGTCGCCTCGACGCGGGCCGGGCTGGTCTCGGCGGTGCTGGCGGGGATCAGCGCGCTCAAGGGCCCGCTGCATGGCGGTGCGCCGGGGCCGGTGATCGAGATGCTCGATGCGATTGGCGAGCCGGCCAATGCCCGCGCCTGGTTGGAAGACGCGCTCGATCGCGGCGAGCGGCTGATGGGCTTCGGCCATCGCATCTATCGCGTCCGCGATCCGCGAGCCGATGCGCTGAAGCAGGCGATCGCCAGGCTCGGCGCCGATGCGGGGCGCCTGCGCCATGCCGAGGCGGTCGAGCAGGCGGCGCTCGCCATCCTGCGCGAGCGCAAGCCCGGCCGCTCGCTGGAAACCAATGTCGAGTTCTATACCGCGTTGCTGCTTGAGGCTCTCGGCTTCCCGCCCGAGGCTTTCACCTGCGTCTTCGCGCTCGGCCGCACAACCGGCTGGCTCGCCCATGCCCGCGAGCAGATCGAGACCGGCCGCCTGATCCGGCCGCAATCGGTCTATGTCGGCCCGCAGCCGAGGCAGGCGGCGTAGTCGCCGTAGGGCGCGGGGAACCCTTCTCCCGGATGGGAGAAGGGCAGGGATGAGGGCCTGCCCTAACCGCAGAAGACACAACGGCGCCGCAGCACCTCAATAATCAGCGGCGGTCCCTCACCCCTACCCCTCTCCCATCCGGGAGAGGGGATCCCGCGCATGCCTATATTGCTGTCAGCCAAACCGCATAGAGCTCAGCCTCACTACCGCTTGCGGCCAGCTCAGCCCGCCCCGGGGCATCCAGCACCGCACTGTCGCCGGCGGCAAGCGTCGCGCCGTTCACCTGCCAGTCGCCCTTGCGGGCGACCAAGACCAGCAGGCCTTCGGTCGCGTCGAGCGAGCCTGCGCCGGAGAGACGCTCGACCCGGTGCCGCCAGCGCCCACGCCGGCTCATCACATTGAGATCGTCGATCGGCCCGTCCACCAGCAGCCCGTCGACCGCCCGGTCGGCGGCGAAAGCGTAGGGCGCGCTGCTGCGATCGAGCTGGGTGCGCTCACCATCGCCGAAGGCCAGCGTGATGCCGGCCCCGGTCAGCACCGACAATGTCCGGTCGATGCCGGGGAAGGACGAGAACGGTCCGTCCTGCCCGACATGGGCCATGCTGATGCGCCAGTCGAAATCATCAAGCGAGGCGCCTTCGGGCGCCACCGCGATCTCGGTGGTTGTCCCGCCGCCGTTCTTCCACGGCATGGAGAGGCAGTCGGCGGCGCGGATTATGCGCATGATGCCGATCCTCAGCCCAGGATGCCGGGCAGCTTCAGACCCTTCTCCCGGGCGCAGTCGAGCGCGATGTCGTAGCCGGCATCGGCATGGCGCATCACGCCGGTGGCTGGGTCGTTCCAGAGCACGCGCGACAGGCGGGCGGCGGCGTCATCCGTACCGTCGGCGCAGATCACGACGCCCGAATGCTGCGAGAAGCCCATGCCGACGCCGCCGCCATGGTGCAGCGAGACCCAGGTCGCGCCTGACGCCGTGTTGAGCAGGGCGTTGAGCAGCGGCCAGTCGGAGACCGCGTCCGAGCCGTCCTTCATCGCTTCCGTCTCGCGGTTCGGCGACGCGACCGAACCGGAATCGAGATGGTCGCGGCCGATCACGACCGGCGCCTTGAGCTCGCCGGTCCTGACCATCTCGTTGAAGGCGAGGCCGAGCCTGTGGCGATCGCCGAGGCCGACCCAGCAGATCCGCGCCGGCAGACCCTGGAACGCGATGCGCTCGCGCGCCATGTCGAGCCAGTTGTGCAGGTGCTTGTTGTCGGGCAGCAGTTCCTTCACCTTGGCGTCGGTCTTGTAGATGTCCTCCGGGTCGCCGGAGAGCGCGGCCCAGCGGAACGGGCCGATGCCGCGGCAGAACAGCGGGCGGATATAGGCCGGCACGAAGCCGGGGAAGGCGAAGGCGTTCTCCAGCCCCTCGTCCTTGGCGACCTGGCGGATGTTGTTGCCGTAGTCGAAGGTCGGGATGCCCATGTCCTGGAAGGCGATCATCGCCTCGACATGCTCGCGCATCGAGGCGCGCGCCGCCTTCTCGACGGACTTCGGATTGGCTTCGCGCGCCTGCCGCCACTCGCCCATGGTCCAGCCCTTAGGCAGGTAGCCGTTGACCGGGTCGTGGGCCGAGGTCTGGTCGGTGACCATGTCCGGCCGGATGCCGCGGCGGACCATCTCGGGCAGGATCTCGGCGCAGTTGCCGAGCAGACCGACCGATTTTGCTTCGCCGTTACTGGTCCAGCGCTCGATCATCGCCAGGGCTTCGTCGAGCGTCTCGGCCTTCTCGTCGAGATAGCGGGTGCGCAGGCGGAAATCGATCGAGTCCGGGTTGCACTCGACCGCGAGGCAGGAGGCGCCGGCCATCACCGCGGCGAGAGGCTGGGCGCCGCCCATGCCGCCGAGGCCGCCGGTCAGCACCCATTTGCCCTTGAGATTGCCGCCATAGTGCTGGCGCCCGGCCTCGACGAAGGTCTCGTAGGTGCCCTGCACGATGCCTTGCGTGCCGATATAGATCCAGGAGCCGGCCGTCATCTGGCCGTACATCGCGAGCCCCTTTTTATCGAGCTCGTTGAAATGGTCCCAGTTGGCCCAATGCGGCACGAGATTGGAATTGGCGATCAGGACGCGCGGCGCATCCTTGTGCGTGCGGAACACGCCGACCGGCTTGCCGGATTGGACCAGCAGGGTCTCGTCGGCCTCGAGCTGGCGGAGCGCCGCGACGATGCGGTCGAAATCCTCCCAGGAGCGGGCCGCGCGGCCGATGCCGCCATAGACCACGAGCTCCTGCGGGTTCTCGGCGACGTCCGGATGCAGGTTGTTCATCAGCATCCGCAGCGGCGCTTCGGTCAGCCAGCTCTTGGCGCTGAGCTCGGTGCCGGTGGCGGGGCGGATGACGCGGGTGTTGTCCAGGCGGGTCATGGCTTGCTCCGTTCGAGCTGGGTCGCAGCGGCGAGCGCGGCGTCGATCATGGCGGAAAGAGTGGCTTGCAGGCTGGCGGCCTTGGCCGGAGCGAAGGTCCAGGGCGCGGCTTCGTCTTCGAGATAGGCCGAAAGCGCGATCTCCATCTGGAGCGCGTGCACGTGTTCGGCCGGCTGGCCGTAATGCCGGGTGATCCAGCCGCCCTTGAAGCGGCCGTTGACCACCTGCGTGACGGTGCTGCCGGCCATCGCCTGCGCCGCCGCGG
Source organism: Allobosea sp. FBZP-16 (assembly GCF_002831785.1). NCBI lineage: Bacteria > Pseudomonadati > Pseudomonadota > Alphaproteobacteria > Hyphomicrobiales > Alloboseaceae > Allobosea > Allobosea sp. FBZP-16. The sequence continues at coordinate 327,312 of NZ_LNCQ01000023.1, forward strand.
CTTCCACGGCGGGCGCAGCGCTCTGGCCGGAGTTGGTGCCGAGATTGAGCGTCGGCAGCGTGCCCGGGAACAGGCGCGGGATCACCGACTTGATCGAATGGCAGTCCCAGAGCAGGCAGAAGCCGTGCTGCGCCTTGGCGTGTGCGATCTCGTTGGCGAGGGCGTCGTGATAGGGCTGAAAGTAGGCCTCGCGCCGGCGTGCGATCTCGGCCTCGTCCGGCGCCGTGTTCCAGATCGGCGCGCCGTCGAAGGTGGTGGTCGGCACCAGCTCGGTCGTCGCCTGGCCCGGATAGAGCGAGACGCCCGCCGGGTCGCGGTTGAGGTCGATGACAAAGCGCGACAGCCCGGCCTCGACGATGCTCGGCTGGAAGCGCTCGGCGAAGCCGTAGAGCTGGCGCATATGCCAGTCGGTGTCCTCGACCAGTTTTCCGCGCGCATTGAGCTGCGCCGCGACCTCGGCCGGCAGGCCGGTGCCGGGATGCGGCATCGACAGGACCAGCGGCGAGGAGCCGCGCGTGACGGAGACGATGTCGGCGCTCATGCCGAGAGCTCCGCGAAGCTGTCGACGCCGGCCGCCTTGCCGAGCGCGCCCGAGAGCACGAGCTCCGTCGCGGCGGCGAGATCGGGAGCGAGATAGCGGTCTTCGGTCAGCGGCGCGACTCTTGCGCGGATCAGCGCCAGCACCGGCTCGAGGCGCGGCGAAGTCTTCAGCGGGCGGTGATGTTCGATCGCCTCGGCCGCGGCCATCAATTCGACCGCGATGATGCTCGCCGCGTTCTTCGCCATCTCGATCAGGCGGAAGGCGCCATGCGTCGCCATCGAGACGTGGTCTTCCTGGTTGGCCGAGGTCGGGATGGTGTCGACCGAGGCGGGATAGGCCCGTTGCTTGTTCTCGGAGGCCAGCGCCGCGGCAGTCACCTGCGCGATCATGAAACCGGAGTTGAGGCCGGCGTCACGGGCGAGGAAGGGCGGCAGGCCGCTCATGACGGGGTCGACCAGCAGCGCGATCCGCCGTTCGGCGAGGTTGCCGATCTCGCAGACCGCCATCGCCAGCATGTCAGCGGCGAAGGCGACCGGCTCGGCGTGGAAATTGCCGCCTGAGACGATCTCGCCCGGCCCCAGCACCAGCGGGTTGTCGGTGACGGCGTTGGCCTCGATCGAAAGCGTCGTCGCGGCATTGCCGAGGAGGTCGCGCACCGCGCCCATCACCTGCGGCTGGCAGCGCAGCGAATAGGGGTCCTGCACCTTGCTGTCGCCAAAGCGGTGGCTCTCGCGAATCTCGCTGTTGGCGATCAGGTCGAGCAGCAGAGCCGCGACCTTTATCTGGCCGGGCTGGCCGCGCAGCGTCTGGATGCGCGGGTCGAACGGGGTGTCCGAGCCTTTCAGGGCATCGACCGAGAGCGCGCCGGCGATCAGCGCCGCATCGAAGACGCGGGCGACGCTGGCAAGGCCGGCGACCGCCAGAGAGGCCGAGACCTGCGTGCCGTTGATCAGCGCCAAGCCTTCCTTGGCGCCGAGCGCGAGAGGCGCCTGACCGATCCGTGTCAGCGCCTCGGCGGCGGGCAGGACTTCGCCCTTCAGCCTGATCTCGCCAACGCCCATCAGCGCCGCGGTCAGGTGGGCGAGCGGGGCGAGATCGCCGGAGGCGCCGACCGAGCCCTTGGCCGGCACGACCGGCAGGGCGCCGGCCTTGAGCGCGCCGACCAGCGCATCGACCACGACGGGACGCACGCCCGAGGCGCCGCGCGCCAGGCTTGCCGCCTTCATCGCCAGGATCAGCGCGACCACGGAATCGGGGAGAGCAGGGCCGGTGCCGACCGCATGCGACAGGATGAGATTGCGCTGCAGCGTGGCGAGATCGCTGTCGGCGATGCGCACGCTGGCGAGCTTGCCGAAGCCGGTATTGACGCCATAGGTCACGGTGCCGGCGGCGACGATGTCGTCGACGATCGCCTGGGCGCCGGCGATCGCGCTGGTATCAGCGAGAGCGACGGTGGCGCCGTCGATGACGTGGCGCCAGTCGGCGAGGCGGGCCTTGCCGGGGGTGAGCGAGAGCGTGGTCATAGTCCGTTCCGAATGCGGGTGTGAAGCGGGTTGAAGCCGATGCGGTAGGCGAGCTCGGCCGGGCGCTCGATCTCCCAGATGGCGAGATCGCAGGCCTTGCCGGCCTCCAGCGTGCCGATCTCGTCCTGAAGGCCGAGGGCGAGCGCCGCGTTGCGGGTCATGCCGGCGAGCGCCTCCTCCGGCGTCAGCCGGAACAGGGTGCAGCCCATGTTCATGGTCATGAGCGGCGAGGTCAGCGGCGAAGTGCCGGGATTGGCGTCGGTGGCGAGCGCGATCGGCACGCCATGCTGGCGCATCAGGTCGATCGGCGGCTTCATCGTCTCGCGCAGGAAATAGAACGCGCCGGGCAGCACGACGGCGACCGTTCCGGCCTTGGCCATGGCGATGACCCCGGCCTCGTCGAGATGTTCGAGATGGTCGGCCGAGAGCGCGCCGAAGCCGGCCGCCAGCGCCGCGCCGCCGAGATTCGAGAGCTGCTCGGCATGGATCTTGACGGGCAAGCCCCTGGCCTTGGCCGCAGTGAAGACACGCGCCGTCTCCTCGGGCGAGAAGGCGATGCCCTCGCAGAAGACGTCGACGGCGTCGGCGAGGTTCTGCTCCGCGATGGCGTCGAGCATTGGGCCGCAGACGAGGTCGACATAGTCGCCCGAACGTCCCTTGAACTCGGCGGGAACCGCATGGGCGCCGAGGAAGGTGGTCTGCACGCCGACCGGACGCTCGCGCCCGAGCCGGCGGGCGACGGCGAGCACCTTGGTCTCGCTGTCGGTATCGAGCCCGTAGCCCGACTTGATCTCGACGGTGGTGACGCCTTCGGCGATCAGTGCGGCCAGGCGCTTGTCGGCGCTGGCGAAGAGCTCGTCCTCGCTCGCCGCGCGCGTCGCCTTGACCGATGAGACGATGCCGCCACCGGCGCGGGCGATCTCCTCATAGCTCGCGCCCTTGAGGCGCAGTTCGAACTCGTGCGCGCGGTCACCGCCATAGACGAGATGGGTATGGCAATCGATCAGCCCGGGGGTGATCCAGCGGCCCTCGCAGTCGATGACCTCGGCCTGGCCGATGCTGGAGACCTCGCTGCTCGGTCCGGCGAAGACGATGCGGCCGTTGCGGGCGATGACGATGCCGTCCTCGATCGCGCCATAGGGTGTGCCCGTATCGGCCACCATGGTCGCGAGCCGGGCATTGGTCCACACTCGGTGGCTGGGGGAAGGGGTGGTCGCCACGTCGCTTCCTCTCGACTTCGTCCGCTTTCAGATTATGCTAGACAATTGCATATGCAAATAGCAAGCTTCATTTGCATATGCAAATGAAAAGAGGACAACCCGCGTGACCGGAATCACGACCCTGCATCTCGCCCAGGCGCTCCTGCCCCAGGGCTTCGCCGAGAACGTCACGCTGACGCTCGATCGTGGAGTGATCATGTCGGTCGCGGCGGGGCAGGCGGCTCCTGCGGGCGCGACACGGCTCGCCGGGCTCGCGCTTCCCGGCCTGCCGAACCTGCACAGCCACACCTTCCAGCGCGGCATGGCCGGCCTGGCCGAGCGCCGCGGCGCCTCCGAGGATTCGTTCTGGACCTGGCGCGAGGTGATGTACCGCTTCCTCGATCGTCTGAGCCCCGACGACGTCCAGGCAATCGCGGCGCAGGCGATGGTGGAGATGCTGGAGGGCGGCTTCACCGCGCTCGCCGAGTTCCATTACCTCCATCACGACAAGGACGGCACCGCCTATGCCGACATTGCCACCATGGGTGGGGCGATCGCTGCGGCGGCCGAGGAAACCGGCATCGGCCTGACCTTGCTGCCCGTGCTCTATCGCTACGGCAATTTCGGCAAGGCGCCGGCCGCTGCCGGCCAGCGTCGCTTCCTCAACGACCGCGACGCCTATGCGCGGCTGATCGAGGGCAGCGAGAAGGCGGTCGCCGCTCTTCCCGATGCCCGCGTCGGCATGGCGCCGCATTCGCTGCGCGCGGTGGCGCTCGAGGACCTCAACTGGATCGCTGAGCTCCGTCAGCACGTGCCGCTGCACATCCACGTCGCCGAGCAGACCCGGGAGGTCGAGGACAGTCTCGCCATTACCGGCCGGCGGCCGGTCGAACTGCTCATGCAGAATACCGCAGTGAACGAGCGCTGGTGTCTAATCCATGCAACGCATCTCAGCGATGCCGAGCGCGACGCCATGGCCCTCTCCGGCGCGATCGCGGGCCTGTGCCCGATCACCGAGGCCAATCTCGGCGACGGCATCTTCGACGGTGTGCGCTACCGGGCAAAGGGCGGGCGCATCGGCGTCGGCAGCGATTCCAATGTCGAGATCGGCGCCGGCGGGGAATTGCGCGTGCTCGAATATTCGCAGCGCCTGCGCGACCGGCGCCGCGCGCTCTGGGCCGAGCCCGGCATCTCCGCGGGCTTGAGGCTCTGGCAGGATGCCTGCGGCGGCGGCGCCCAGGCCTGCGGCCGCAGCATCGGCGCGATTGCGGTCGGCCATCGTGCCGACCTCGTTACCCTAGATGCCGAGCATCCGGCGATCGTCGGCAAGGCCGGCGACTTTGCCCTCGACAGCGCGATCTTCGCTGCGCCGGCCCTGCCGGTCGCGGAGGTGATCGTCGGTGGAAAGCCTGTGGTCAGCGGCGGCCGGCACATTGACCGCGCCCGCATCGCTACCCGCTATGGCCAGGTGATCCGCACCGTCCTCGATTGAGCCGCAGGGAATGTCAGCCACTCAGATCGACGCCGTGACGCTGGACGGAGCCGGGCCGCTCTACGACCAGATTCGCCGCGCCATCCGCGATCTGATCCTCGCCGGCACCTGGCCGCCAGGGACGTCGGTGCCGCCCGAGCACGCGCTGATGGAGAAGCTCGGGGCCTCGCGCATGACCGTGCACCGGGCGCTGGCGCAGCTCGCGCGCGAGGGCCTCATCCTGCGTCGGCGCCGGTCGGGCACGGTGGTGGCGAGCCCGCCCGCGAGCCATGCCATGCTCGACATCCTCTCGATCCCAGAGGAGGTCGGCGAACTCGGGCAGGCCTACAGCTATCGCATCCTGCAGCGGCGCGACGGCAAGGCCTCTCGCGAGGTCGCCGCGCGCTTCGAGCTAGGCCGCTCGGTCAACGTCACCCATCTCACTCTGCTGCATTTCGCCGATGGCGCGCCGCATGTGCTGGAGGATCGGGTGATTCACCCTACTGCCATGCCGCAGGTCGCGGATGAGAGCTTCGCGCAGACGCCGCCGGGCGACTGGCTGCTGCAGAACAGCCTGTGGACACAGGCCGAGCACGCGATCAGCGCCATAGCGGCCGAGCCGGACGAAGCGGAATTGCTGAAGATCGAGGCCGGCTCGCCATGCCTGCTGGTCGAGCGCCGGACGTGGAACCAGTCCGAGCCGATCACCGCCGTGCGGCTGCTCTATCCCGGAGGCCGACACCGCTTCGTCGGCCGCTTCGGGCCTTACGGCGCTGTCTGAGAACTGCTGTCCTCATTGCGAACGCATAAAAGCAACCCACGCGGCCACGGAGTTCCGCGGCCGCTGGATTGCTTCGTCGCTCAGGCGCCTCGCAATAGCGCGTGAACCTCAGCAGGCGTAGCGGACGCGCCGGCCCCATTCGTCGCGACCATAGCAGATCTGGTCCGGAGAAGTCGCATTGCCGATGATGGCGCCACTGGCACCGCCGATCGCGGCACCGGCCAGCGCGCCACCGGCTCGGCCCG
>NZ_LNCQ01000023.1:333166-395832 GCF_002831785.1 Allobosea sp. FBZP-16
GCGCCGCCGATCACGGCGCCAGCACCGGCACCGATCAATGCGCCGGTGGCGGTCCTTTCCTCGCGCGGCGTACAGGCGCCGAGCGCGGTCACGGCGGTGGCGACAAGGAGAAGCTTCTTCATCGTCATCGGGATCGTCATCGGGCGTTTCCTTTACTTTGAGGGCGAGGGCCGACGACGCGCGGCAACACCGCTAGCGTTCATCCGCCTCGTGAATCGCGTCGCTTCAAGCCGCGTTCGATCGGTCATCAAACCGCAGCCGTCCGCATTTGTTCCGGGCATGGGCTGACAGGCCGTCCGCTGAATGTTCGCGATGGCAGGGATGCCCCGTCGCGGCACTGTCTTGAGGACGCGCTTTTTTCGCTCGCGCCTGGGAACCAGGCAGCAGCCTCGGGGTTGATGGAGCAGGCCGGCCTACCGGCTTGTCAGATATGCATGGAGGGACCGATGAGCGCTACGATGACCGCAGCCTCTCACGCCGCCAACCCGCTGATCGCCGGTGCCCGTGTCGCCGGCACCGATGTCTACAATACCACCGGCGAGCATCTCGGCTCGATTTATGACGTGATGCTCGACAAGGCGACGGGCAAGGTCGCCTATGCGATCATGTCTTTCGGCGGGTTCCTCGGCCTCGGCGAGAAGTATCACCCGATCCCGTGGAGCATGCTCGACTACGACGTCGACAAGGGCGGTTACGTCGTCCCGCTGACCCGCGAGAAGCTCGAGGCCGCTCCGATGTACGGCGCCGACGGCGAGCCCGACTGGCACGACAAGGAGTATGGCAAGCGCGTGCACGATTATTACGGCACGATGCCCTACTGGATGATGTGAGAGCGCGCCGCTAGGCCGTCGCTCCACGCCAAGGCGCAGCTCGCGGCGATCGCTATCCCCCCAGCCGGATCGTCGTGATTGCGTGGTGCGGGCCGAAAGGCCCGCACCTTTTTTATGCACTCAGGCTGGCCATCGGGCGGGAACTTCGGCCGGCTGAGCGCGTCATTAAGTGCCGGTCGGGGAGCTCCCCCGCCGCGGCGGGGCGGCTCCCATCGCGCAGCGTTGAGGTCACTATGCATATCCGCTATGGCTACCGGATCGAACTTGTCTGTGAACAGCCGAGCGCGTTGTTGACGCTTCTGGACGTTCATCCTTCGCGTCGGCACGATCTGATCCACCCCGACGAGATGCGCGCCACCTCGCTGCGCGGCCCGGGTCGATCGATCGAGATCAGTCAGCACATCGACGCGTTCGGCAACATCTGCCGGCGTCTGGTCGCGCCTGCGGGCGGCGTGCTGCTCGCCTGCGAGGGGCTCGTCTATGACGACGGCGAGCCGGATCGCATCGATCTCTCCGCACGTCAGGCCCAGCCGGCGGAGCTGCCGGACGAAGTCCTCCCCTATCTGCTCGGCAGCCGCTACTGCGAGACCGATCGACTGGCCGACACCGCCTGGAACCTGTTCGGCCAAGTGGAGCCAGGCTGGGCCCGCGTACAGGCGGTCACCCAGTTCGTCCACAATCATATAACCTTTGGCTACGCATTCGCCCGCAACACGCGCACCGCGGCCGAAGCGTTCAACGAACGCATCGGCGTCTGCCGCGACTTCGCCCATCTGGCGATCGCCCTGTGCCGCTGCCTCAACATTCCGGCGCGGTACTGCAATGGCTATCTCGGCGATATCGGCGTGCCGCCCGATCCGGCGCCGATGGACTTCAACGCGTGGTTCGAGGTCTGGCTCGGCGGGCGCTGGCACACCTTCGACGCGCGCCACAATGAGCGGCGCATCGGCCGGATCGTCATCGCTCGCGGCCGCGATGCCACGGACGTTCCGATGCTCACCTCGTTCGGCCCGCACTGGCTGCAGCGCTTCGAGGTGATCACGGAGGAAGTCGACGAGGAATCGTTGCATAACATGGCCCGCCTTGTTCCCGCCAGAAGGGACGTCCATATCGCCGCCTAATATGGCGAAACAGTCGGACCCGTTGCTGGAGCTCGATGCGCAGGCGAAGCTTCGCTGCTTCCGCGTGATCGCCAATGCGCGCGCCGGAACGGTGCTGGAAGCCGGAGCGGAGAGCTTCGCGCGTCAGATCGAGGCGGCCTTCGAAGCGGCGGGGTGTCAGGCCGAGGTCGAGCTGGTCCCTCCGCGACAGCTGGAGGAACGCTTGCGGGCCGCGATCGCCGACGAGGCGGTGACGACCGTCGTCGCCGGCGGCGACGGCAGCATCAACGGGGCCTTGCCGGTTCTGGTCGGGTGCAAGCGGCCCGTCGGCGTGCTGCCGCTCGGTACCGTCAACGTCCTTGGCCGCGATCTCGGCCTGATCGGCCCGCTCGAAGAGCAGATCGCTGCGATCTGCGCGGGCGAGCCGGTCTCAATGGATCTCGGCAGCGTCAACGGCCGGCTGTTCCATTCGATCTCTGGCATGGGCTTCTTCAGCCTGATGGCGCGTGAGCGCGAATATGCGCGCCGGCGCTTCCCGTTCAGCCGTCTCGTCGCCTTTCTCTTCGCGGCGACGCGATCGATCCTGTTCACCCACTCGATCCGCATCGAGATGGAGATCGCCGGTGAGCGTCGGCAGGTCGAGGCCGACGCGGTCCTCGTCACCGTCAACCAGTTCGACGGCACCGAGTGGCGCCGCAACCGCCTCGACGGCGGCGAGTTCGAGGTCCACATCCTCGATACCGGGGGCCTGCTGTCGCGCTGCAAGGCCGCCTTATCGATGCTGACCGGCGGCTGGCGCAATTCGCAGCATCTGGTTTCGCTGACCGGCACGGCGGTGACGATCAACCGTCGCGACAAGCGCCGCGGTCACGTCACATTCGACGGCGAGGTCGAGCGTCGCGCCAGCCCTTTCACCTATCGCCTGTTGCCGGGTGCGCTGCGGGTGATAGCGGCGCGACCGGCCAAGATCGAACCGCACCCGGCCGAGCACATGTTCCCCTCATGAGGCATGCGATGTTCCTCCTCCAGCCGCGCTTCCTCCTGCCTGTCGCGGCGGCCTTCGGTTTCGTCGGGCTGGCCTTCTATGTCATCTCCGATGGCGGCGCCGCGCTCGACAGCGCCCTGGTCATGCTGTTCCGCGATCCGGCCAACCCGTCGCTGCCGATCGGCCCGGCCTGGTTCCGCGAGATGATGCGCGACCTGACGGCTCTCGGCAGCTTCATCGGGCTCGGCATCGCGACCGTGATCGCGACGCTGACGCTGCGCCTCTGCGGCCATCGCCCTCTTGCGGTCGGCCTGGTGCTCAACGTCCTGGCGGCCGTGGTGGCGAGCACCCTGCTCAAGATCGGCATCGGCCGCGAACGGCCGGATATCGTCGAGCACGCAGCGTTGACCTTCACGGCGAGCTTCCCGAGCGGTCACGCCTTCCTTGCCGCGGTGGTTCTGCTGAGCATTGCGAGCTTCGCCGGCATCGCGTCGCGCCGCGCCGATATCGCCCGGCTCTGCCTGTGGGTGGCCTGGGCGCTGATCATCGCGATCGGCGTGAGCCGGATCTATCTCGGCGTGCATTGGCCGAGCGACGTGCTCGGCGGCTGGTGCCTCGGAGTGGCCTGGTCAAGTCTTGCCACTTTCCTGATCGGGCGCCGGGCAGCCCGCTCGGAGGACGATCTCGCCCAGGTCGTCGCATCCCGCAGCGAGGCCGCAGGCTGAGAAGGTCGGAACCCGCGCGCCGGCGTCGGCGTTGATGGGTGGCGCCGTGTCGGCGCCCCCGCAACGGAGTTCCTGATGACGCTGTCCCGCAACACGCTTGTTCTCCTCGTCGCCATGCTCGTGCTCGGCCTCGGGGCCGTCAGCTATGCGCTTTATCAGGAGAAGAAGCAGCCGGAGGGCGTCGAGATCTCGGTCGGCAAGAACGGCCTGTCGATCAAGGAGAAGTAAGCGGCTGCTCAGCTGTTCGCCAGGATCATGTTGCGGACGATCGGGTAGATCTGGTTCTCCCATTTGCGGCCCGAGAACACGCCGTAATGGCCGACGCCGGCCTGCATGTGATGGCGCTTGCGGAAGGGCTTGAGCCCGCGGCAAAGGTCGTGCGCCGCTGCGGTCTGCCCGAGCGAGCAGATGTCGTCGCGCTCGCCCTCGACTGTAAGCAGCGCCGTCCTGCGGATCGCGCTGCAATCGACGCGCTCGCCGCGATAGGTCAGCGTGCCGGCCGCCAGCCGTGCCTCCTGGAAGATCCACTGCACGGTCTCGAGATAGAACTCGGCCGGGAGGTCGAGCACCGCGAAATACTCGTCGTAGAAGGCCTTGATCGTCTGCGCCTTCTCGGTCTCGCCGGCGGCGAGGTGGGTGAAGAGATCGATATGCGCGTTGACGTGCCGGCTCATGTTCATCGCCAGGAACGCGCCAAGCTGGACAAAGCCCGGATAGACCCGGCGGCCGCCGCCGCCATAGCGCCGCGGCACGGTCGAGATCAGGTTGCTGCGGAACCACTCGATCGGCTTGTCGTTGGCGAGCCGGTTGACCGCGGTGGGGTTGATGCGGGTATCGACCGGCCCTGCCATCAGCGTCATGCTGCGGGCCTGGGCGCGGTGGCCGGCCTGCGCCATCACTGCCGCCGCGGTGAGCACCTGCACACAAGGCTGGCAGACTGCGACCAGATGTGCCTGTGGACCGAGCACGTCGAGGAACCGGATCAGATAGTCGACATAGTCGTCATAGCCGAAGGGCCCGGCCTCGAGTGGCACGTCGCGGGCATTGTGCCAGTCGGTGATGTAGACGTCGTGATCCTGCAGCAATGTCGCGACGGTGTTGCGCAGCAAGGTGGCGAAGTGCCCGGACATCGGCGCGACCACCAACACCTTCGACTGGGCGAGATCGCTGTCCTTGCGGAAATGCAGCAGGGTGCCGAAGGGAAGGGTCAGTGCCGCCTCTTCGGTCACCGGCACGTCGCGATTGCCGGTGCGGACGCTGGCGATGCCATAGGGCGGGCGCTTATGCGTCAGACCGGCCCGCGTCACCATCTCGTAGCCGGCCGCCGCGGCACGCAGACTCAGCGGCTCGCCGAGCAGGGCCCGGCTGCCGAGAGTCACGATCGCCGCCTGGGCGAGCGCGCGAGCCGGGTCCAACAGGTCGGATTGGGCCTGATAGGCGAGATAGAGCATCCGTCTGCGATCCCGATCGTGCCGCGCCGGCATAGGCCGTTGCCCCGTGCAATCGGCATGCCCACGCCGCCCCACGCATGCCGGCGCCGCTGGAACATCTCTTGCTACGCCGGTTCTCCGCGCGCCGAGGATGCCGAGCATGCCCGCCACCACGCTGACCATCAGTAGCAAGAACTACTCATCCTGGTCGCTGCGCGGCTGGCTGCTCTGCCAGCTCGCAGGTCTCGAGGTCGAGGAGATCATGCTCTCGGTCGACGACCCCTCGGCTCGGGCCGAACTGCTGCTGCTCTCGCCCTCCTTCCTGGTGCCCTGCCTGCGCCATGACGGCGTGGTGATCTGGGACACGCTCGCCATCGCCGGCTATCTCGACGAGCTGAAGCCGCAGGCCGGACTGCTGCCGGCCGAGGTCGGCGCGCGCGCCCGTTGCCGTGCCATTTCCGGTGAGATGCATTCGGGTTTCGCCAATCTGCGCTCGGCCCTGCCGATGAACCTCAAGGCGCATTATCCTGGCTTCAAGCTCTGGGCCGGAGCCCAGGCCGATATCGACCGCGTCATCGAGATCTGGCGCGACTGCATCGCGAGCTATGGCGGGCCCTATCTCTTCGGCGAACGGCTCACCATGGCGGATGCGATGTATGCGCCGGTCTGCCTGCGCTTCCTGACCTATGACGTCGCGCTCGACCCGGTCAGCCGGGCTTATTGCCAGACAATCCTCGGCTGGCCGGCGCTGCAGCGCTGGATCGCGGCTGCGAAGACCGAGCCGGACGAACTCGAGGAACTCGACGCCGAATTCTGAGGACGTCGGAGATCAGGCTGCGCGGCGCGCGACGACGACGCGGTCGCGGCCAGCCTGCTCTACCCGGTAGAGCGCGGCATCGGCTTCCTGCAGCAAGCGGCAGTAGCGGCCATGAACTGCGGCCAACGACCTCTTGTCAGCCCTGCCGCATGCGCCCATGGCGGGGCGCACATCGCCATTCATCGGGCCGTCCTGCATGGCCTTGCCGACATAAAACGGTTAAGACCGGCTCCTCAATTCGGTTTGGCACGTTTGGTTAGGCAAGAGGTTTTGCGATGAATGCTCCCTTCAAGAACCTGATCGCCGGTGAATGGACCGGCTCGCAGAACGCTTCGCGCAACATCAACCCCTCCAACACCAACGATGTCGTCGGCGAGTATTCGCAAGGGTCCGTCGACGACCTGAACAATGCGGCCGCCGCCGCCAAGGCCGCCTTCCCGGCCTGGAGCCGCACCACCCCGCAGGAGCGCTACGAGGTCCTGAAGAGGGCCTCCGACGAGATCCTCGCCCGCAAGGAAGAGCTCGGAAAGCTGCTCTCGCGTGAGGAGGGCAAGACCCTCCCCGAGGGCATCGGCGAGGCGACCCGCGCCGGCCAGATCTTCGCCTTCTTCGCCGGCGAGTGCCTGCGTCTGAACGGCGAGAGCATCCCCTCTGTGCGTCCTGGCGTTGGTGTCGAGGTCACCCGCGAGCCGGTCGGCATCGTCGGCATGATCACGCCCTGGAATTTCCCGATCGCGATCCCGGCCTGGAAGATCGCCCCTGCGCTCGCCTACGGCAATTGCGTCGTGATCAAGCCGGCCGACCTGGTGCCCGGCTCGGCCTGGGCGCTGGTCGACATCATCCAGCGCGCCGGCCTGCCCAAGGGCGTGCTCAATCTGGTGATGGGCCGCGGCTCGGTGGTCGGCCAGGCGCTGCTCGAGCACAAGGATGTGCACGCGATCTCCTTCACCGGCTCGGTCTCGACCGGCCGCAAGGTCGCGGCCGCCTGCATCGCCGGGAACCCGATGAAGAAGGTCCAGCTCGAGATGGGCGGTAAGAACCCGCTCGTCGTGCTCGACGATGCGGATCTCAAGGTTGCGGTCGAGGCTGCCGTCCAAGGCGCCTTCTTCTCGACCGGCCAGCGTTGCACGGCCTCCTCGCGCCTGATCGTCCAGGCCGGCATTCACGACCGCTTCGTCGAGGCCTGCATCGAGCGGCTGAAGGGCGTCACCGTCGACGACGCGCTGAAGGCCGGCACCACGATCGGCCCGGTCGTCGACCAGAGCCAGCTCGACCAGAACCTGAAGTACATCCAGATCGCCCGTGACGAGGGCGGCAAGCTCGCCTTCGGCGGCGAACTGCTCAATCGCGAGAACCCCGGCTTCTACCTGCAGCCGGCGCTGTTCACCGAGACCACCAACGCCATGCGCATCTCGCGCGAGGAGGTCTTCGGCCCGGTCGCCAACGTCGTCCGCGTCAAGGACTACGAAGAGGCGCTCGCCATCGCCAACGACACCGAGTTCGGCCTGTCCTCGGGCATCTGCACGACCTCGCTGAAGTATGCGACGCATTTCAAGCGCAATGCCGAGGCCGGCATGGTGATGGTCAACCTCGCCACCGCGGGCGTCGACTACCATGTGCCGTTCGGCGGCCGGAAGGGCTCGAGCTACGGCCCGCGCGAGCAGGGCGCCTATGCCCGCGAGTTCTACACCACGGTGAAGACCTCCTACACGCTCGCCTGAGCCGAGGCGTCATTCGGAACTCTTGGGGCCGCGCCGCAAGCGCGGCCCTTTTTCATGCCGAACTGATGTTTCGTTGGGGTCCTGTCACAAGGGGACGGGTCGTCCCGGGCGGAGCGCAGCGGAGACCCGGGACCCATTCCGGAACCTCTTTCGGATAGGCTCCGGAATGGATCCCGGATCGGCGCCGCTGACGCGGCTTGTCCGGGATGACAGGTAATGGATGTCGAAACCCGCCCCTTCGGCGTCCTGACTAATCGAACAGCGCCTGCTCCAGCCCGGCGATGCTCGGCAGCAGGATATGGCTGAGCGGGCGCAAGGTCTCGGCGCTACCGGCGCCGGTCAGGACCGCGACTCGCAGGCCAGCCCCGGCCGCGGCCGCCATGTGCATGTCATGGCTGGAATCGCCGACGACGGCGACCGCATCCGCGGGCAGCCCCGTCGCGGCACAGAAGCCGTCGACCATGCCGCGCTCCGGCTTGGCGCCATGGCCGGAATCATAGCCGCACTGGAAGACCAGATGCGATTCGAGGCCGAAGCGCTCGGCCGTCGCGGTCACCGCCGCTTCGCTGTCGCTGGAGGCGATACCGAGCGCGAGGCCGCGATCGGCAAGGCTGGCGAACAGGGCAGCAAGATCGCAGACCGGCACGGCGGCGACGACCGCGGATCGAAAGAGGGTGTCGAGCCGGTCGGTCAGCTCCGTCATCCCGAACCGGGCGCCGGCCTCCACCCAAGCCTGAGCCACGTCCTCGGTATTGCCGGAGGCGAGCAGGCCGTCGGAGGTGGCGTAGCCTGTCGCGGGATCGACACCGGCGATCGTCAGCAGCCGCGCCGCCAGCTCGATATCGCCCCGGGCCGCGAGCCGGCCGGCGCCGAGATTGGTTGGGGCCCAGCTCGCCTGGTAGTCGATCAGCGTGCCGTCCTTGTCGAACAGGACGCCGCGGATGGAAGGGCGCGCCATCACGTCACCGGCAATCATAGGACGGGGACCACATCGACCTTGACGTCGAGCTTCTGGCTGCCGGGCCCAACCAGAACGCCGTCGAGCGGCGAGACGTCGGCATAGTCGCGCCCCGTCGCGGTAACGATATGGTCGTCGGCGACGACGAGATCGTTGGTCGGGTCGAGCCCGATCCAGCCGGTCTCAGGCCCGCACCAGAGCATCACCCAGGCATGGGTGGCGTCGGCGCCCTCCAGCCTCGGCTGACCCGCTGGCGGGATCGTGCGCAGATAGCCGCTGACATAGGCGGCCGGCAGGCCGAGGCCCCTCAAGCCCGCGATCATGATATGGGCGAAGTCCTGGCAGACACCGTGGCGGTTGGCGAAGGCCTCGCGGATCGGCGTCGAGACCTCGGTCGCCTCGGGATCGTAGACGAACTCCTTGCGGATCCGGGCCATCAGCTCGCCCGCCGCCTCGAAGACCGGCCGCTTCGCGGCAAAGCTCCTGCGGGCATAGTCGGTGATCTCCGACACGGTCGGCGCCAGCCGGCTGGGATAGAGATATTGGGCGGGGGAATCCGGGGAGAGGCTCTGCGCCTGCAAGGCGAGTTCGGCGACCTCCTCCCAGCCTCGCGTCAGGGCCGGAAAGGGCGGCGCGGTCCGCATCACCTCGACCCGCGAGGTCATCTCGATCCTGAGCTCGCGATGCGGCTTGGCGATGGTCAGCGTCGTCGTGCGATTGCCGAAGAAGCAGACACCGTCGCGCCGCTCGGCACCGCGCGGCGCCACGGAGAGCTGGCTGGTCAGGACACGCTGGCCGACGCCGTCGCGCGGCAGCACGCGCAGGATGCAGCGCGCGAAAGGTACCGGCCGGCTATAGCTGTAAGCCGTGAGATGGCGAATGGCGTAGATCACCCGGACTCCCTTACGCGAGTCGCGTCATCCGCGAACCTTCCGGCGTGGAGTTCTGCAGGAAATAGCGCTCCGCGACTGCACTCGAGAGCCCCATCAGCAATTGCTCGAAATAGAGGATACCGGTGCGGTCGAGACGGCTGGCCTCAGCGGTGCGGCATTCGGCAGCGAGCTTGAGTGCGAGCCGGCGCGGCTCTTCCAGCATCCCGTCGTCGTTGAGGGAAGGCAGTGCCGCAATCTCGGCATCGAGCTGCTCGATCTGGAAAGCGACGGAGCGCGGATTGTAGGGATCGAGCATGACGAGATCGAGAACCGGCTGCAGCGCGGCGCCGAGCATGTAGCGCGAGCGATAGGTGATCTGCGAGTCCGTCAGGTCGAGCAGCGCGTCGAGGCAATTGCCCGGTGCGTTGTTCTCGACGAAATGGCGGGCGAAGCGGCAGGTGGTGATGCCGCGCTCGATCCGCCGGCCGATGTCGAGGAAGCGCCAGCCGGCGCCGCGCACCATGTTCTCCTGGGAGAGCCCCGAGAAGGCGGCGAGCGACTTCAATCCGGTATCGGCGATCTCGAAAGCCTCGCCCTCGCTGGTCGCCTTGCCGGGGTCGGCGAGCTGCCGCTGCAGATCGCCGAACAGCCGCCAGGCATCGACCGAGAGCCGCTCGCGGATGACGGAGGCGGTGCGCCTGGCTTCGCGGACCGAGGCGGCGGCCGAACCGTAATGGTCGAGATCGTGCAAAGCGGAGCGTGCCTGGACCACGACGGAGCGGGCCTTGGACGCCGTCGGCGCCGCGCCCCAGGCGACGAGCAGATTGGCGAGCCGCTTGATCGTCTCGCCGTGGCCGGGTGCCTGGTCGTCGGCATTGATCAGGCGCCCCAGCAAGGCGCGCACCAGCCGCAGCGTAGCCTCGCTGCGCTCCAGATAGCGCCCGAGCCAGAACAGGTTGTCGGCGGCGCGGCTCGGCAGGATGCCGACGATGCGGCGGATGCCGATCCGGTCCGGGCTCGGCAGCAATGTCACCTGCTCGACCGGCTGGTCGGAGGTCACCCAGACATCGCTGGAGCGCACGCCCGCGCGCATCGTCACGGCGCGCGCATCGCAGTCCTCGGAGATGCGGCAGAAGCCGCCTGGCATCACTTGCCAGCCATCGGGCGTCGCGGCAGCAAAGACACGCAGTGTCATCGGCCGCGGCTCCAGCCGGCCGCCCTGCATCACCGGCATGGTCGAGAGGTTGACGACCTCCTGCCCGACATAGTCGAGCCCGCGCTCGCCGATCCGGGCGCGCAGTGCCTCGCGCTCGGCCTTGTCGAGATCGGCGACCAATACGGTGCCGCCGTCGAGCCCGTCGCCTGGCGCGCGGAAGGCGGGGGAAACGCTCATCTCGTCCAGCCGGTCGAGCACGATCCCGCGCTCGCGCGGCTGGCCGCACCACCAGGTCGCGACGTTCGGCAGGATCAACTCTTTGCCGACTACCTCCCGCGCCAGGCGGGGAATGAAGCCCATCAGCGCGCGCGCCTCGACCACGCCGGAGCCGAGCCCGTTGGCGACGGCGACGTTCTCTGCCCGCACCGCCTCGACCAGGCCGGGCACGCCCAGCGCGGAACGGGCGTTGAGCTCCAGCGGGTCGGCGAAATCGCCGTCGATGCGCCGCCAGATGATGTCGGCGCGCTTGAAGCCGGCGATGGTGCGCACATGCACCAGCCCGTCGCGCATGACGAGGTCGCCGCCCTCGACCAGCAGGAAGCCGAGATAGCGGGCAAGATAGGCCTGCTCGAAATAGCTTTCGTGCATCTGGCCAGGCGTCAGCAGGCAGATGCGCGGCTCGACCCGCCGGGCGCGCGAGACGAGCCCGGCGCGGAAGCCCTGGAAGAAGCCGGCGAGCCGCTCGACGTTCATCGTCCGGAACAGGTCGGGGAAAGCGCGGCCGAGGGCGAGCCGGTTCTCCAGCGCATAGCCTGCGCCGGATGGTGCCTGGGTGCGGTCGTTCAACACCCACCAGCGCCCATCCGGCCCGCGGCCGAGATCGGCGGCGTAGATCTGCAGTTGTCCCGCGCCGGCCGTGCCTTGCACCGGCCTGAGATAGTCGGGGCTGCCCGTGATGGCCGCGGCCGGCAGTGCACCTTCTGCGATCAATCGGCCGGGGCCGTAGATGTCTCCGAGCACGGTGTCGAGCAGGCTTGCGCGCTGGGCGACGCCGGCGGCGATCACCTGCCATTCCTGCCCGGTGAGTACGAGCGGGGCATGATTCAGCGGCCATGAGCGCTCGCCGGCGAGAGGATCGCTCTCGTCGAGGTCGCCATGGACGCGATAGGACACGCCGGTGTCGCGCACATGCCGGTCGGCGAGGCCGAAGCGGCGCTGCAACTCGTCGCTGGAGAGCGAAGACCATTCCGCCAGGAAAGGCTCCCAATGCGGCCGGATCGAGCCATCAGGCGCCATCAGCTCGTCGTAAGCGCCTGGCAGCGGCCGATAGCCCGCGAGAAGGGCGTTGCGGCGCTCGTTGCGCGTCCTCGTCGAACTCGATCGGCGCTGCAAAGCCATCCTTGACCTCAAACCCCCGGCGGGCGGCGCAGGTCGAGGGTCATCGGGAACTCCGGATTGCGCTCTTCTGCGGGAATCGCCAGCGGTCCCGGACTATGGCCGATCGCTTCGAACCGGGCCAGCCTCCTGGCCTCCGCCTCGTAGGAATTCACAGGCGGTGTCTCGTAATTGCGCCCGCCGGGATGGGCGACATGATAGACGCAGCCGCCGAGCGAGCGCCCAGCCCACGTATCGACGATGTCGAAGGTCAGCGGCGCATGCACCGGTATCGTCGGATGCAGTCCAGAAGCCGGCTGCCAGGCTTTGAAGCGCAGGCCGGCGATGCAGGTTCCGGCGGCGATATCGGTCATCGGCAGCGCGCGGCCATTGCAGGTGATCACGTGCCGGCCGGGGGTCAATCCCGTCGCCTTGACCTGCAGGCGCTCGACCGAGGAATCGACATAGCGGACAGTGCCGCCGATCGCGCCTTCCTCACCCATGACGTGCCAGGGCTCGAGTGCCTGGCGCAGTTCCAGTTCGACGCCGCCCTGGTTGATCCTGCCGAAGAAGGGGAAGCGGAACTCGTGCTGCGCCGAGAACCAGGCGGGATCGAAGCGGTAGCCGGCCCGTTCCAGATCGGCGAGCACATCGCGGAAATCCTGCGAGACGATCTCCGGCAGCATGAAGCGGTCATGCAGGCTGGTGCCCCAGCGCACGAGCCTGCCTTGTTGCGGCTCACGCCAGAACCAGGCGATCAGCGCCCGGATCAGCAGTTGCTGCGCCAGCGACATCCGCGCATCCGGCGGCATCTCGAAGGAACGGAACTCGATCAGCCCGAGCCGGCCCGTCGGCCCATCCGGCGAATAGAGCTTGTCGATGCAGATCTCGGTGCGGTGGGTGTTGCCGGAGACATCGACCAGGAGGTTGCGATAGAGCCGGTCGACCAGCCAGAGCGGGATGGCGGGATCGTGCGGGCCGGGCGTCTGCGCCAGCGCGATCTCGAGCTCGTAGAGCTGGTCGTGCCGGGCCTCGTCGATGCGCGGCGCCTGGCTGGTGGGTCCAATGAACAGGCCGGAGAACAGGTAGGACAGCGAAGGGTGGCGCTGCCAGTAGAGCACGATGCTCTTCAGGAGGTCCGGCCGGCGCAGGAACGGGCTGTCGGCCGGGGTGACGCCGCCGAGCACGACATGGTTGCCGCCACCGGTGCCGGTGTGACGGCCGTCGACCATGAATTTCTCAGCGCAGAGCCGGGACTGGCGGGCTTCCTCGTAGACGCCGCGGGGGATCGCGACAGCTTCCGCCCAAGTCTTCGCCGGGTGGATGTTGACCTCGATTACACCGGGGTCGGGAGTGACCTTGATGACGTTGAGGCGCGGGTCATGCGGCGGTGAATAGCCTTCGATATGCACCGGCTGGCCAGTTTCTTCCGCTGTCGCCTCGATGCTGGCGATCAGGTCGAGATAATCCTCAACTCGCTCGACCGGCGGCAGGAAGACGCAAAGCACGCCGTCGCGCACCTCGATGCTGAGCGCGGTGCGCACCGATTCGGCGCCGAGCTCCTGCTCGACGATGTCCTGGCGCGCAGTCTGGGGCTCGCTGCTTCCGGCCGGCCGCGTCGGCTGGATCGGGCCGTCGAAGCTCGGCGGGGAATCGGTGGCGCGCGGTGCGCCAGGTGAGCTGGCCGTGACAGGCGGCAGCGGTCCGCGCGGCTCCAGAGGGTCCTGCGGATGAATATGCGGATAGGATTTGGCCGGGACATGCGGCAGCGATCCGAGCGGCAGCCGGAAGCCGACCGGTGAATCGCCCGGTACCAGGAAGAGCTTGCCGCGCCTGAGCTTCCACTTCTCCGAGCGCCAGCGCCGGTCGTCCGCTGCTGCCTGCCAGCGCTGCACCGGGATGACATAGCCGCTCGGCTTGCCGAGCCCGCGCTCGAAGACGCGGACCATGCGAGCGCGTTCCTCCGGATCCGACAGCTTCGGGTCGAGCGGGTCGACATTCTCCGGCAGCTGGCCTTCCTTCACCAGCCAGTGGCCGGTGTCCTCATAGGCCGGCAGCACATAGTCGGCCCCGAGGCCGAGCCGCTCGGACAGGCCCGCGGCGAGTCTCTCGACTGCGGCCGAACTCGGCACGACTTCGTGCTCGCGGTCGCCGCCCGTCTTGGCGCCGGGCTCGCGCGCGATCAGCGCGGCATTGCGCCAGATCGGCTCGCCATCCTCGCGCCAGTAAAGCGCAAAGGCCCAGCGCGGCAGGCTCTCGCCCGGATACCATTTGCCCTGGCCGTAATGCAGCATGCCGCCCGGTGCGAAGCGCTCGCGCAGGCGCCGGATCAGCACGTCGGCGCGCTCGCGCTTGGTCGGCCCGACGGCGGCGGTGTTCCATTCCTCGCCGGTCTGGTCGTCGATCGAGACGAAGGTCGGCTCACCTCCCATGGTCAGGCGAACGTCCTGCGCCGTGAGATCGGCCTCGACCTGCTCGCCGAGCGCGTCGAGCTCGGTCCAGGAGGCATCCGAGAAGGGCAGGGTGATGCGCGGCACCTCGTGCACGCGCGTGACGCTCATGTCGAAAGCGAACTGCGTCTCGGCATAGCTCGCGACGCCGCTTACGGGGGCGGCCGAGCGGTAATGTGGCGTCGCTGCCAGCGGCAGGTGGCCCTCGCCGGTGAGCAGGCCCGAGGTCGGATCCATCCCGATCCAGCCGGCGCCGGGAAGATAGACCTCGGCCCAGGCGTGCAGGTCGGTGAAGTCCTTGTCGGTGCCGCGCGGCCCTTCCAGCGGATCGACGTCCGCCTTCATCTGGATCAGGTAGCCGGAGACGAAGCGGGCGGCGAGGCCGATATGCCTGAGGATCTGGACGAGCAGCCAGGAGGTGTCGCGGCAGGAGCCGGATTTGATCGCCAGCGTCTGCTCGGGCTCCTGCACGCCCGGCTCCATCCGGATGCCATAGGCGATCATCTGCTGGAGACGGGCGTTGAGATCGACGATGAAGTTGACTGTGTTGGTCTTCTCGCGCGGGATCGTGGCGAGGAATGCGGCAAGCAGTGGCCCGGCCTCCTCCTTGACCAGATAGGGCGCAAGCTCGTCGCTCAATTCATCCGGATAGGCGAAGGGAAATTCCTCGGCTTCGCTGGCGACGAAGAAGTCGAACGGATTGATGATCGAGAGCTCGGTGACGAGGTCGACCTCGATGCGGAATTCGGTCACCGGCTCGGGGAAGACGTAGCGCGCCAGCCAGTTGCCGTTCGGGTCCTGCTGCCAGTTTACGAAATGCTCGGCCGGCGTGACCTTGAGCGAATAGCTCTTGACCGCCGAGCGGCAATGGGGCGCCGGCCTCAGGCGGACGATCTGCGGGCCGAGCGTGACCGGGCGGTCATAGCGATAATGGGTCAGGTGATGCAGTGCAGCGATGATGGCCAAGAGCGGGGGTCCTGCTGTGCCATGAACCGGCCCGGGCTGGCCGCTGCCATTACGATAGCGGCAGGGGCAAGCGGAGCAAGCCCGTTCCTGCGCAGGAATGCGCCGGCAATTCAGGCTGTTGCGCAACAAGCGTGCATGCTGGACGCCATCCCTCGCACACTGCTCTTCCCCGGCTGGACATCGGCCATGATCTGGCCACAGAGTGCGCGCCAACGGGCGCCTGCGAGTGCCCGCAGACCACACAACGGGGATTTTCCATGCGTCATGTAGCGAAATTGATGGCGGCTTCTGCTTTCGCCGCCCTGCTGGCGAGCGCTGCCCAGGCCCAGACGCCCAAAGACACCATCGTGATGGCCAAGCAGATCGACGACATCATCACGCTCGATCCGGCCGAGGCCTTCGAGTTTTCCGGCGTCGAGGTCGTCACCAATCTCTACGACAAGCTGATCGGCGTCGATCTCAAGAACAACAATGCTCTCGTCGGCGAGCTCGCCGAGAGCTGGACCGTCAGCCCCGACAACCTGACGTACACCTTCAAGCTTCGCCCTGGGATCAAGTTCCACTCCGGCAATCCACTCACCGCCGCCGACGTGGTCTATTCCTTCCAGCGCGCGGTGACGTTGAACAAATCGCCAGGCTTCATTCTCACCCAGTTCGGCCTGAACAAGGATACGGTGCTGGATAAGGTCAAGGCGGCGGACGCCAACACCGTCGTCATCACCGTCTCCAAGCCCTTCGCGCCGAGCTTCTTCCTGAACTGCCTGACCTCCGGCGTCGCCTCGATCGTCGATTCCAAGCTGGTCAAGGCCAACGAGAAGGACGGCGACTGGGGCAATGGCTGGCTCAAGCTCGCCTCGGCCGGCTCCGGCGCCTACAAGGTCCGCGCCTACCGCCCGAACGAGCAATACGCGCTCGACGCCAACGAAGGCTGGTACAAGGGTGCGCCGAAGAGCAAGCGCATCATCGTGCGCCACGTCGCCGAGCCGGCCTCGCAGCGCCTGCTGCTGGAGAAGGGCGACATCGACATCGCCCGCAATCTCTCCAAGGATCAGCTCGCCGCGGTCAAGAGCAACGCCAATGTCGAGATCACCCAGGGCGACAAGGGCTACATCCTCTATCTCGGCCTGAACCAGAAGAATCCGAACCTCGCCAAGCCCGAGGTCCGCGAGGCCCTGAAATGGCTGGTCGACTACGACGCGATCGAGAAGAACATCGTCGAGGGCACCTATAAGGGCCACGAGTCCTTCCTGCCCAAGGGCTTCCTCGGCGCCATCGACGACAGGCCCTACAAGCTCGACGTCGCCAAGGCCAAGGAGCTTCTCGCCAAGGCCGGCCTGCCGAACGGCTTCACCGTCACGATGGATACGCGCTCGGTCAACCCGATCACCGATATCGCTCAGGCGATCCAGTCGACCTGGGCTCAGGCCGGGATCAAGCTCGAGATCCTTCCCGGCGACGGCAAGCAGACCCTGACCAAGTACCGCGCCCGCACTCACGACATCTATATCGGCCAGTGGGGTCCGGACTATCTCGACCCGCACACCAATGCCGAGACCTTCGCCATCAACGAGGACAATGGCGAGGAGGCAAAGTCGAAGACGCTGGCCTGGCGCAATGCCTGGGATATCCCGGACATGACCAAGATCACCCAGGCCAACGTGCTTGAGAGCGATGCGACCAAGCGCGCCGCCGTCTATGGCGAGCTGCAGCGCGACCACCAGAAGGTCTCGCCCTTCGTCATCATGTTCCAGCAGATCGAGGTCTCGGCGCAGCGCAAGGGCGTCGGCAACTGGGTGATCGGACCGAGCTCCGACACCAATTTCTACGCTCCGATCACCAAGAACTGAGGCGTTTCGCCAGCGGAACCCGCCGTAGCCCATCACCAGGCTGCGGCGGGTTCTTGCCATTGGTCCTGGCCTGATCTGGCCGACGCCCTCCAAGAACAAGAAGAACGGAGCCGACGATGGTTTCCATCACTGCACCGACCCCGCCCGCACCCCCGCCACGCGCCAAGAGCGGTGTCGTTCGCTGGGCCAAGATCCTCGGTCGCGAGCTGACCACGGTTGCGATCACCATCTTCGGCCTGCTGCTGGTGACCTTCCTGATCGCCCGCGTCATGCCGATCGACCCGGTGCTCGCCGTGGTCGGCGACCGCGCCCCCGCCGATGTCTACGACAAGGCGCGCCTCGCGCTCGGCCTCGACAAGCCGTACTGGCAGCAATTCGCCGTCTATATCGGCAAGGTGTTTACCGGCGACCTCGGCACGTCGGTGCTGACTGCGCAGAAGGTCACCGACGACATCAAGACCGTTTTCCCGGCGACGCTGGAGCTGGCGACGCTCGGCACGCTGATCGGCGTCGCGCTCGGCGTGCCGCTCGGCATCCTGGCCGCCGTCAACCAGGGCCGCTGGATCGACCAGGTCGCCCGCGTGATCGGCCTGATCGGCTATTCGATCCCGGTGTTCTGGCTCGGCCTGATGGGGCTCCTGCTGTTCTACGCCAAGCTCGGCTGGGTCGCCGGCCCCGGCCGCCTTTCGATCGCCTATCAGGATTTCGTCACGCCGATGACCGGCATCGTCATGCTCGATGCCGCCATGCAGGGTGAGTGGGAGGCGTTCGTGGACGCCTTCTGGCATCTGATCCTGCCGGCCTCCGTGCTCGGTCTGCTCTCGGTCGCCTATATCAGCCGCATGACCCGCAGCTTCATGATCACCGAGTTGCAGCAGCAATACGTCGTGGCTGCACGGGTGAAGGGGCTGTCGGAATGGCGCGTCGTCTGCGGCCATGCGCTGGGCAACGCCCTCGTACCGCTCGTCACCGTGATCGCGCTCTCCTACATGCACCTGCTGGAGGGCTCGGTCCTGACCGAGACGATCTTCGCCTGGCCGGGGCTTGGCCGCTATCTCACCAATGCGCTGCTCAACGCCGACATGAACGCGGTGCTCGGGGGCACGCTGGTGGTCGGCGCCGTCTTCATCGCGGTCAACCTGTTCTCCGACATCCTCGGCCGGCTGGCCGATCCGCGGGCGCGCTGAGGAGGATCGCCATGACCGATCACGCCACCTCACCCGTCACCTGGCATGCCTGGCTGACCACGACCTCGCCGGAATCTCGCCGGCAGGCCAGGCTGGGCCAGCTCTACCGGCAATGGCTCGCCTTCAGGAAGAACCCGGCCGCGGTGGTCGGCCTCGTGATCGTGCTGGCGCTGTTGCTGATGGCCGCCTTCGCGCCGCTGATCGCGCAGCATGACCCGCTCGCGCAGGCGCTCGACCAGCGCCTGCTGGCGCCCTCGGCCAAACACTGGTTCGGCACCGACGCGCTCGGCCGCGACATCTTCAGCCGCGTCGTCTACGGCGCCCGCATCACGCTGGTGATCGTCATGCTCGTCGTCATCACGGTCGGGCCGGTCGGCCTGCTGATCGGCTGCGCCGCCGGCTATTTCGGCGGCTGGGTCGACACCGTGCTGATGCGCATCACCGACGTCTTCCTCGCCTTCCCGCGCCTCGTGCTCGCGCTCGCCTTCGTCGCGGCGCTGGGGCCGGGCCTGGAGAACGCGGTCATCGCCATCGCCTTCACGGCATGGCCGCCTTATGCCCGCGTCGCCCGCGCCGAGACGATGATCATCCGCAATGCCGATTACATCTCGGCGATGCGCCTGCAAGGCGCCAGCCAGATGCGGATCGTGCTCAAGCACGTCGTGCCGATGTGCATGCCCTCGCTGATCGTGCGCACCACCTTCGACATGGCCGGCATCATCATCACGGCCGCCGGCCTCGGCTTCCTCGGCCTCGGCGCCCAGCCGCCGATCCCGGAATGGGGCGCGATGATTTCGACCGGCCGCGAGCAGATCTTCGACCAGTGGTGGGTCGCGACCTTCCCGGGCATCGCCATCTGCGTCGTCGCGCTCGGCTTCAACCTGCTCGGCGACGGCTTGCGCGACGTGCTGGATGCGAGGTGAGCAGCATGTCTGATCAAGCTCTGCTGACGCTCGACGACCTGCGCGTCGACTTCCACACCCCGACCGGCATCGTCAACGCGGTGCGCGGGCTCTCCTTCACCCTCGGCCGCGAAAGGCTCGGCATCGTCGGCGAATCCGGCTCCGGCAAGTCGATGACCGGCCGCGCCATCCTCGACCTGATCCCGCATCCCGGCGTGGTCACGGCCAAGCGCATGGAGTTCCGCGGCAAGGACCTCACGACCATGGACAAGGCGAGCCGCCGCAAATTGCGCGGCCGTCACATCTCCATGGTGATGCAGGACCCTAAATTCTCGCTGAACCCGGTCCAGACCGTGGGCAACCAGATCGCCGAGGCCTATCGTGTGCATCACAAGGCGAGCGCGCGCGAGGCTAGGGAGCGCAGCCTCACCATGCTCGAAGCGGTGCAGATCCGCGAGCCCGGCCGTGTCTATGATCTCTATCCGCACGAGGTCTCGGGCGGCATGGGCCAGCGCGTGATGATCGCGATGATGCTGATCGCCGAGCCGGAGATCCTGATCGCCGACGAGCCGACCTCGGCGCTCGACGTCACCGTGCAGTTGCAGGTGCTGAAGATCCTTGACGATCTCGTCACCAGCCGCGGCATGGGGCTGATCTTCATCAGCCACGACCTGCATCTGGTGAAGTCGTTCTGCGACCGCGTCATCGTCATGTATGGCGGCAAGGCGCTGGAGACGCTGCCGGCCGGCGAGCTCGACAAGGCACAGCATCCCTATACGCGCGGCCTGCTCGGCTGCCTGCCCGATCTCGACCATCCGCGCGCGAAGCTCGCG
The DNA here is from genome assembly GCF_002831785.1 of Allobosea sp. FBZP-16. Classification (NCBI taxonomy): domain Bacteria; kingdom Pseudomonadati; phylum Pseudomonadota; class Alphaproteobacteria; order Hyphomicrobiales; family Alloboseaceae; genus Allobosea; species Allobosea sp. FBZP-16. Next base: position 353,320 of record NZ_LNCQ01000023.1, read on the forward strand.
ACCCTCAACCGCGACCCGGCATGGCTGGCATGAGCACGAACTCCGCGATCAACGTCGACAAGCTCAACGTCTCCTTCGGCGACTCGCATGTCGTGAAGGACCTCTCCTTCGCGGTCGAGCCGGGCGAGAGCTACGGCATCGTCGGTGAATCCGGCTCGGGGAAGTCGACCGTGCTGCGCGTCCTCGCCGGCCTCAACCGCGACTGGAGCGGCGAGGTCGACATCCTCGGCAAGCGCCAGCCCAAGCTCCGCGACAAGGCCTTCTATCGCGCCGCCCAGATGGTGTTCCAGGACCCGTACGGTTCGCTGCATCCGAAGAAGACCGTCGACGACACCTTGGCCGAGCCGCTCGCCATCCACGGCATCCGCGACGCCGAGGCGAAGATAAGCCGCGCCATGCAGGATGTCGGGCTGCCGACCTCTTTCCGCTTCCGCTATCCGCATCAGCTCTCCGGCGGCCAGCGCCAGCGCGTCGCCATCGCCCGCGCCCTCGTGCTCGAGCCGACGATCCTGCTGTTGGACGAGCCGACCTCGGCGCTCGATGTCTCGATCCAGGCCGAGGTTCTGAACCTGCTGCAGGCGCTGCGCCACGAGCGCAAGCTGACCTATATCCTGGTAAGCCACGACCTCGCCGTGGTCGGCCATATGTGCGAGCGGCTCCTCGTCATGCAGTTCGGCCGCGGTGTCGAGGAGATGACGGCGGCGACGCTTGCCGCCCGCGCCCCGCAGACGGCCTATGCCCAGCAATTGCTGACGGCGAGCGAGGGCTTCAGGCGGGCGGGGTAGGGGCGCACCGCGCGCCATCCCTGAGCCCAAACCGTTTGGCAAGCTGCCTGCTTGGTCGCATTGTCGTCGCAGGATTCGGTTCGACTGGACCGATCAGGAGTATGCCGCCATGGACGCCATCGCCGAACGCCTGCTGAAGCCGGAGGCTGCGCCGGAGCGCACGCCGGTCCCGCCCTTCGATCTGGTGATCTTCGGTGCCGGTGGCGACCTCGCCTTGCGCAAGCTCTTCCCGGCGCTGGCCCAGCGCAATGAGGAGGGCGTGCTGCCGGAGGAGAGCCGTATCCTCGGCATCGTCCGCAAGCAGGAGGATGTCGAGGGCATCCCCAACGAGATCGCTGCGAAGCTCGCTGCCGCCGGCCTGTCGCAAGATCGCATCGCCGCCTTCCGCCGCCGCCTCACCATGGTGCTGCTCGATGCGGTCAAGCCAGAGACCTATGGCGCACTCAAAGAAGCGCTAGGCGATTCCCAGCGGGTGCGCTCCTTCTACCTCTCGACGCCGCCGGACCTGTTCATCCCGATCTGCGAGAATCTCGCGAGCTCCGGCATCCTGACGCCGACTTCGCGCGTCATCCTGGAGAAGCCGCTCGGCCGCGATCTCGCCTCGGCCCGCGAGATCAATGACGCCGTCGCCCGCATCCTGCCTGAGAGCCGGACCTACCGGATCGATCATTATCTCGGCAAGGAGACGGTGCAGAACCTGTTGGTCCTGCGCTTCGCCAACACGCTGTTCGAGCGCTCCTGGTCGAGCCGCGACATCGACAATGTCCAGATCACTGTGGCCGAGACCGTCGGGCTGGAATCGCGTGCCGGCTATTACGACAAGGCCGGCCATCTGCGCGACATGGTGCAGAACCACGTCCTGCAACTGCTCTGCCTGTTCGCGATCGAGCCGCCGAACCAGCTCGAGGCCGACGCCGTCCGCGACGAGAAGGTCCGGGTGCTGAAGGCGCTCCGCCCGATCGTCGGTCCCGATGTGCAGCGCCACACGGTCCGCGGCCAATATGGGCCGGGCGTCATCGATGGCCAGCGGGTCAAGGGGTATGCCGAGGAGCTCGGCCATGTCAGCGGCACCGAGACCTTCACCGCGATCCGCTGCGAGCTCGATACCTGGCGCTGGGCGGGCGTCCCGATCTATCTGCGCACCGGCAAGCGCATGGCGCAGCGCTATTCCGAGATCACCGTTACCTTCAAGCCGGTGCCGCATTCGATCTTCGGCCGCGCCCCGGGCTGCGAGGAGCTCTACGCCAACCGCCTGATCATCCGGCTCCAACCCAATGACGGCGTCCAGCTCCAATTGATGATGAAGGTGCCGGGCTCGGGCAAGCTCAAGGTCGTGCCGCGCCAGCTCGATCTGCGCTACGAGACCGCCTTCGACGTGCGCACGCCGGACGCCTATGAGCGCCTGCTGACCGATGTGATCCGCGGCGACCAGACCCTGTTCATGCGCCGCGACGAGGTCGAGCAGGCCTGGACCTGGATCGACCCGATCCTAGCCGGCTGGCAGGAATACTATCCCCAGCCGCATCGCTATGCCGCCGGCTCCTGGGGGCCGTCGCAGGCGATCGGGCTGATCGAGCGCGAGGGCCGCTCCTGGGCCGATCCGGAGTTCGGCGAGTGAGCGCGGCCGGCCCTCTGATCCGCCATCGCTTCGAGACGCTGGCCGACGCTTCCGAGGCGCTGGCCGAAGCGGTCGCGATCCGGCTGCGTGCGCTCGTCGCGGCGCAGGGCAGGGCGTTGCTTGCGGTCCCTGGCGGCACCACGCCAGCGCGCTTTCTTGGATCGCTCGGCGCGCACGATCTGCCTTGGGAAAGCATCACGCTGATGCCGACCGATGAGCGCTTCGTCGCCCCCGACGATCAGGCCTCGAACGAGCGCATGATCCGGGCGACCTTCGCTCCCTTGCGCGAAGGCCGGACCCCGTTCGTCTCGTTCCATAACGCCGGCGATGACCTCGCCGCGGCCGCAGCCAGCCTCGACCGCGTGCTGAAGACCCTGCCGCCGCTCGACATCGTCGTTAGCGGCATGGGGGCGGACGGACATATCGCCTCGCTCTTCCCTGGGCAGACGGCGGCGCTGACCGCGCCGGCTTCGGTGCATGCGCTCGCCGCGACCCCGCCCGACTTGCCGCCGCGGCTGTCGCTCTCGCCCGCCCGGCTGCAGGGCGCCGGCCATGTCGCCTTGCTGATCTCCGGTCGGGAGAAGGAGGACGTTTTGGCTTCAGCGGTCGAATTACCGGCAGCCTTCCCGGTCGGCCTGCTGCTCTCGCGCCCGCAGGGGCTCGACGTCTACTGGGCCAAGGCGTAAGCGAGGCGCGAAAGGAACTTTGCCGATGTCGATCGCTCCCGAAATCGCCCGCCTCAAGGCCTGCGGCGTCGTCCCCGTCGTCGTCATCGACGAGGCCGAGATCGCCGTGCCGCTGGCGGAAGCCCTGCTCGCCGGCGGCATCGACGTGATCGAGATCACGCTCCGCCGCCCGGCCGCGATGGCGGCGCTCGAGGTCGTCGCGAAGAAGGTTCCCGGTATCCTGCCGGTTGCCGGCACGGTGGTGACGCCGGCCCAGGCGGCCGAGGTCCACAATGCCGGTGCGCTCGCCGTGGTCAGCCCCGGCTTCACAGAAAGCGTCGACGAGGCCATGCGCAAGACCGGCCTGCCCTGGCTGCCGGGCGTCGCCACCGCGTCCGACTGCATGCGCGCAGTGGGAGCGGGACGCGTCACATGCAAGTTCTTCCCGGCCGAGCAGGCCGGCGGCGTTGCCGGCCTGAAGGCGCTGTCGGGGCCGTTCCCGCAGATGCAGTTCTGTCCGACCGGCGGCGTCTCGCTCGCCAATCTCGGCAGCTACCTAGCGTTGCCGCAGGTGATCTGCGTTGGCGGCTCGTGGCTCGTTCCGGCCGAGGCGGTGAAGAACCGCGATTGGGCGCAGGTGACGAAGCTGTCCAAGGAAGCGCGCGAGAAGGTCGCCGAACTGCGCGGCTAATCCTCCGTTCGCACTGCGCTCCAAGCCAGTTCCTGTGTGTAGGTGCGGATGTCGGCCGGCCAGCCTGCGGCCTGCCGGAAGAAGCCGATCTCGTCATTGGCGAAGAGCGCGCGCGTCGCCTCCTCGAAGCCGGACAGGTTGCCGGCGAGCGCGCTCATGAAGCGATAGGCCGCCTCGCGGGCGATGCGTCCTTGCGTCTCGCCGCGATCGCCACGCCTGGCTTCGTCGATCAGGCGCCTTAGCGCCTGCGAGGCACCGCCCGGCTGTGCCGACAGCCACTCCCAATGCCGCGGCAGCAAGGTCACCTCGCGCGCGACCACGCCGAGCTTCGGCCGTCCGCGCCCGCGCGGCTCGTCCCCCAGCCGCGCCACGATCTCGGCTGGCGTGCCGCGCAGGTCGAGATCGACTACTCGTCCGGTCGCATCGTCGAAGGTCAGTAGGGCTGCGTCCGGTCGCTCGATCAAGTGTTGTTGCACCGCTAGGGCGACCTCGGCCAAGCGGCCGCGAGCCAGGATGCTGTTGCCGTCGAAGGCGGTCGAAAGGCGGTCGGCATCGGACATGATCGGTTCCCGAGTGGTGTCATTAAATACCCGGATAAAAATGCTTGAGTCAATATTGCCCGGGTGATATTTGCGGCGCCTCACATGAGGAGGGCGCTATGCGTCACGAAGACAGGAAGGTCGCCGTCGCGGCCTACAAGGAGCGCAAGGTCGTGGCCGGCATCTATCTGCTGCGCTGCCTTGCGACCGGCGAGCGCTGGGCCGGTCAGGCGCCGGATCTCTCGACGATCCAGAACCGCATCTGGTTCACGCTGCGCCATGGCAGCCATCGCGGACGAACGCTGCAGGCGGCCTGGAACACGCATGGCGAGAATGCCTTCGCCTTCGAGGAGGCCGAGCGGCTGGACGAGAAGGCGCTGGAGGCCGGCCGCGACCGCGTCATGAAGGCGCGGCTGATGCATTGGTGTGCGGTACTGGGCGCGGAGGCGGTGTGAAGTAGGGCGCGGGGAACCCTCTCCTGGAAGGAGAGGGGCAGGGTGAGGTGTAGGCCGTTCGACCAGCGCCGCGAGCGCTTACCGTGCGGTCGGGTTCAGGCTAACGATGTCTCTCCCGAACACCTCACCCCCACCCCTCTCCTTCCAGGAGAGGGGATCCCGCGTTTCCTCACCACGGTTGAGCGTCAGCTCACCAGCCGCTCCACCACCAGATCGGCGATCGCGAGCGAGCTCGTCAGCCCAGGGCTCTCGATGCCGAGCAGATTGACGAGTTCCGGCACGCCATGCACCGCCGGCCCGTCGATGCGGAAATCCGGCATCGGCTCGCCCGGCCCGTGCAACTTCGGCCGGATGCCGGCATAGTCGGCGACGAGCGCATTGTCCGGCAAGGCGGGCCAATAGGTTCGGATAGCCGCGTAGAATTTTTCGGCGCGGGCCGGATCGACGACCAGGTCCTGATCGTCCTCGACCCATTCGACGTCGGGGCCGAACTTGACGCGGCCGGCCATGTCGATGGTTGCGTGGATGCCAAGGCCCGCCGCTTCCGGCACCGGATAGACCAAATGCGAGAACGGCTGCTTGCCGAGCAGCGAGAAGTAGTTGCCCTTGGCGAAGGACTGCTTCGGCACATGCTCGACCGGGAAGCCGTCGAGCTTGCCGAGCAGGCGCGGAGCGCCATGGCCGGCCGAATTGACCACGGTGCTCACGCTGTAGGTCGCCGGGTCCTCGCCGCCGAAATCGACGCTGAAGCCGTCGGTCTCGCGGCGCCACGCCAGGATCGGCGTGTTGAGCGCGAGCGAGCCGCCAGCCGCCTCGCACTCGCCGAGCAGCGACAGCATCAATGCATGGCTGTCGACAACGCCGGTCTCGGGTGAGAGCAGGGCGACCTCGCACGTCACCTCCGGCTCCAGCGCCTTGGCCTCAGCACCATCGAGCCAGCGCAGCGAGGTGACGCCGGAAGCCTCGGCGCGCGTCGCGATCGTCTCCAGCGCCGGACGCTGGCCGGCATGGGTGCCGACGATCAGCTTGCCGCAGGCTTTGTGCGGCAGGCCGCGCTCCCTGAGATAGGCGTAGAGCAGCTTGCGCCCCTCGACGCAGACCCGCGCCTTCAGCGAGCCAGGCGGATAATAGATGCCGGCATGGATGACCTCGCTGTTGCGGGCCGAGGTCTGGGTGCCGATCCCGTCCGCGGCCTCGGCGATCACGACCTCGCGGCCGGCGAGCGCAAGCGCGCGCGCCGTTGCGAGGCCGACGACGCCGGCCCCGATCACCAGGCAATCGATGTCGCTCATGCCGCGCGCTGCGGCATCGCCATCTCGACCAGGCTCGCCCAGTAGGTCATGCCCACGGGGATGGCCTTGTCGTTGAACTCATAGGCGGGGTGGTGCAGCCCGGCGGACTCGCCATTGCCCATGAAGATGTAGGCGCCGGGACGCTCCTCGAGCATGAAGGAGAAGTCCTCCGAGCCCATGGTCGGCGGCACCGTGGTGTCGATCGCCTCCTTGCCGAAGGTGCTCTTCGTCGCGCTGGTGACGAAGTCGGTCTGGCCGGCATGGTTGAAGGTGACCGGGTAGCCGCGCTCGTACTCGATCTCGAAGGTCAAGCCGAACGCTTGGCAGGTGCCGGTGACGATCTCGCGGAAGCGCTTCTCGGCGAGGTCGCGCATCTCCGGCGAGAGCGAACGCACCGTACCCTTGATCACGGCATGCTGCGGGATGACGTTGAAGGCCTCGCCGGCCTGCAGCGCGGTGACCGAGACGACGACGGAATCGAGCGGGTCGGCATTGCGCGAGGCGATCGTCTGCAGCGAGGTGACGATCTGGCAGGCGGAGACCAGCGGGTCGATCGTCTCGTTCGGCTTGGCGGCGTGGCCGCCGCGGCCTTCCAGCTTGATCAGGAAGCGGTCGGCCGCCGCCATCATCGGCCCCTTGCGGATGGCGAACTGGCCGATCGGCAGGCCAGGCATATTGTGCAGGCCGTAGACCTCCTGCACGCCGAAGCGCTCCATCATGCCGTCCTTGCACATCTCGCGGCCGCCGCCACCGCCTTCCTCGGCCGGCTGAAAGATCACGATCGCGGTGCCGTCGAAATCGCGGGTCTGCGCCAGATATTTGGCGGCGCCCAGCAGCATGGCGGTGTGCCCGTCATGGCCGCAAGCGTGCATCTTGCCGGGCACGGTCGAGCGATGCTCGAGATTGGTCTCCTCATGGATCGGCAGAGCGTCCATGTCGGCGCGCAGGCCGATGACCTTGCCGGAATCCTGGCCCTTGCCCTTGATCACGCCGACGACGCCGGTGCGTCCGATCCCGGTGACGACCTCGTCGACGCCCCATTCCCGGAGCTTGTCGGCGACGATGCCGGCGGTGCGCTGCACGTCGAAAAGCAGCTCGGGGTGGCGGTGGAAGTCGCGGCGGATCGCGCTGATCTCGGGTTCGATCGCGGCGATGAGATCGGATTTGGGCATGGTGTCCTCGACAGGTCGCTGCCCTGCGGAAAGCAGGTTGGCAGAAAACGGGTTGCCAGGCGCGCACGCTAGCCCGGAGCCATGCGTCCTGTCCAAGCCGAATGCGGCATGAGGGGTGGGAGGCTGGCGAATGCGTGGTGCGCGCTGTCCACATCGCCACGAAACCGTTAAGAGCCACGCAGCCGGAGAGTGTCGCTCCGGGCGATCCCGAGCTGACGAGCATCCCCATGTCCGAGGCGAACACCATTCGCGATGTCACCATCCCGGAGCTGCCGAACCATTATCGCGGCAAGGTCCGCGAGAACTACGACCTGCCGGACGGCCGCCGGATCATCATCGCGACCGACCGGCTCAGCGCCTTCGACCGCGCCATCGCCTGCATCCCGTACAAGGGCCAGGTGCTGACGCAGACGGCGCGCTTCTGCTTCGAGCAGACCGCCGACATCTGCCCCAACCATGTCCTCGACTATCCTGACCCGAATGTCGTCGTCGGCCAGCGGCTCGATATTCTCCCCGTGGAGATCGTCGTGCGCGGCTATCTCGCCGGCACCACCGGCACCTCGATCCTGACCATGTACAAGCAGGGCCAGCGGGAGATGTATGGCACCCGCTTCCCCGATGGGCTGCGCGACAACGAGGCGCTGCCGCAGGCGATCATCACCCCGACCAGCAAGGCCTTCGACGGCGGCCATGACGAGCCGCTCTCGCCGGCTGAGATTCTCGAACAGGGCCTGCTGACTGCGGCGCAGTGGGAGAAGCTGTCGGACTATGCGCTGAAGCTCTTCGCCCGCGGCCAGAAGATCGCCGCCGAGCGTGGCCTCATCCTGGCCGACACCAAATACGAGTTCGGCACCGATGCCGAAGGCAGGATCATTCTGGCCGACGAGATCCACACGCCCGATTCGAGCCGCTACTGGTTCGCCGGCAGCTATCCCGAACGTCTCGCGAAGGGGGAGAAGCCCGAGAGCTTCGACAAGGACTTCGTGCGCAACTGGGTCGCGGCCCGCTGCGACCCCTATCACGAGCCGATCCCCGCAATCCCGGACGAGCTGATCGAGCAGACCTCGCAGGTCTATATCCGGGCCTTCGAGACGATCACCGGCAGGGCCTTCGTGCCGCCGGCGGCCGATGTGGCGCCGCTGGAGCGGATCAGGCGGAACCTGGCGCGTTATTTCTGAGGCGGGTCGCGGCTCGGCTGGCACGAGCCGGCGCCACGGAACAGCCGCAGTGCGCGCGCGTTGATGGTTGACCGTCCTGCTGCCGAGGGAGGCTGCCATGCGCCGCCTGATCGTTCTTGCCGCTTCACTCGTTCCCCTGCTCGCCTTCTCCGCCAACGACGTCTCCGCGCAGGCCTTGAGCGGCGGCATTGGTCCTGGCGGCGCCCGTGCGATCGGCGGTCCCAGCGGCGGAGGCCGAGCTCTCTCCCGTGGCGGCTTAGGCGGAGGCTATCGTCCCAGCCTTGGAGGCGCAGGCTACGGCTATCGCGGCGGTTCCTATCGCGCTGGTGGCGGCAACTGGGGCTATCGCCCCAACCGCTGGTATGGCGGCGGCTATTACGGGCGGCGCGGCTATTATGGCGGTGGCTGGGGATTGGGCGCTGGAGCTTTGGCGGCAGGGGCCATTCTCGGCAGTGCCGCAGCCTATCCCTATTACTATGGCACGCCGTATTACGACGAGCCGGCCTACTACTATTACCGCCGGCCCTACTATGCCGCTCCGGTCTCGTCGGGCGTTGGCGACTACTGCCGGACGCCGGTCCGGACCTGCCAGCTGATCAATCCGGCCGAGCTCGGCGCGGGCTGCTCTTGCCGCGTCGCCGGCGGGCGGGCTCGCGGCAGCGTCGTTCCTTAGAGCTGCGCATCGCACGAGAGTGCGCCGATGACCGGCGTGCTCCGCCGTCTGGCTCATACCCCCGAAGTTTTTATACCCCGAAGTCCTGCCGCCAGCGCTCGATGTCGTCGAGTGAGACGTTCGAGCCGCACAGCACCAGCGCGACGCGATCCCCTGGCTTGAATTGGTCCTTGCGTGCGATCGCTGCCGCGACCGTGCAGGAAGCGGCGGGTTCGAGCAGGACGCGCCCGTTCTGCAGGACCCAAACCAGCTCGCGCACCGCCTCGGCGTCGCGCACGACCACGATCTCCTCGAGGAACTGGCGCGCTGCCGCCATTGTCCGCTCGGTCGCGAAGGGCGCGCCGAGGGTCCGGGCGATCGAGGTCGGGCGGATCGGCACTGGCTTTCCGGCCTCCAGCGCCTGGGTCATCGTGGTGGCGCCTTCGGTCTCGACGCCGTGGATGCGAACGGCAGGATCGAGCCCCTTCAGCGCCGCGCCCACGCCGGCCGAGAAGCCGCCGCCGCCGATCGAGATGAAGACATGGTCGATCCGCCCGCCGGCATCGGCGGCGAGTTCGAGACCGACCGTGCCATGGCCGGCGATGATCGCCGGATCGTCATAGGAATGGACATGGGTCATGCCCTTGCCCTCGTACTCCTCCGCCCTTGAGAAGGCAGCGAGGGCATCCTCGCAGAGCTCGACCTCGCCGCCGGCCTCCTGCGTCAGGCGAATGTTGAGCGGGGCGACGTTCTTCGGCATCAGCACCAGCGCCTTGATGCCGAGCATGCTGGCGACCAGCGAGACGGCGATGGCGTGGTTGCCGCCGGAGACGGTGACGACGCCCCGCGCTCGCTCGGCGTCGGAGAGCCCGAGCAGCTTGTTGTAGCAGCCGCGGACCTTGAACGAGCCGGCGAGCTGCAGGCTCTCGACCTTGACCACGGTTTCGACGCCGAGCCGGGCCGAGAGGCCGGCGCTCATGAAGGTCGGCGTGCGCCGGACCTTGCCGGCGATGCGGGTGGCGGCGGCCTGGATGTCGGCGAGGGAGACGTCGAAGGGCATGGCGGACTCACGGGAAGCTTTGCTTGGCCGGCACATCAGCGCGCCGGGCGCAGCCCGGTCAAGCGCCGAGAAGCGATTGACGACAGGCAATGCCAGCGTAGCCTGCCGGCACGGTTCATGCCTATTCGCCGATTTCTGGAGATTTTACCCGTGCGATATTCACCCAAGGAGATGCTGGCCAAGCTGGTGTCGTTCAACACCGAGTCCTGGCGAAGCAATCTCGAGCTGATCCATTTCTGCCGCGACTATCTCGCTGCGCACGGCGTCGAGAGCACGATCGTGCCGAGCCCGGACGGACAGAAGGCCAATCTCTACGCGACCGTGGGCCCCAAGGTCGAAGGCGGCATCGTCCTCTCCGGCCATACCGATGTCGTTCCGGTCGAGGGCCAGGACTGGAGCTCCGATCCGTGGACGCTGACCGAACGCAACGGCAAGCTCTACGGTCGTGGCGCCTGCGACATGAAGGGGTTCGATGCGATCGCACTGGCGCTGGTGCCGGAGATGCTGGAAGCGGGGTTGAAGCGGCCTTTCCACATCGCTCTCTCCTATGACGAGGAGGTCGGCTGCATCGGCGCCGCGATCATGATCGACGCCATGGCGGCGGCGGGATTGAAGCCTTCGGCGGTGATCGTCGGCGAGCCCTCGATGATGCAGGTCGTCACCGGCCACAAGGGTGGCACCCGCATGAAGACGACGGTGCGCGGCCACGCCGTGCATTCGAGCCGCGTCGACATCGGCGTCCCCGCCGTGATGGTCGCCGGCAAGCTGATCGCCTGGCACGACGACGTGATGCAGGAGAACAAGGCGAAAGCGCAGCCCGGCATTGCGTTCGAGCCGCCCTATTCGACGCTGCATGTCGGGGTCGTCGCCGGCGGCACGGCGGTCAACATCACCGCCGAGCACGCCAGCTTCAGCCATGAGGTCCGCGTCATGCCCGGCGACGATACCGACTATGTCGCGCGCTATCGGGCGAAGATCGCCGAGCTCGAGGCGCCGATGAAGGCGATCGCCCCCGAGACCGGCATCACCATGGAGATCACCTCCCAGACGCCGCCGCTGGCGCCGGAGAAGGACGGCGTGGCGGAGACGCTGTCGCGTCGCATCACCGGCGACAACGCCAGTCACGTCGTTGCCTATGGCACAGAGGGCGGACTGTTCCAGGCGGCCGGCTGGTCGACGGTGGTCTGCGGACCCGGCGATATCGCCCAGGCGCATCAGCCGGATGAGTTCCTCACAGTGGCCCAGCTCGACGCCGGCACCGCCTTCGTCCGTGCGCTGATCACGGAACTGGCCCGCTGAGCGCACAGGGCGGGGTGCTTCATTGCAGGCTTTTGCCTCGCCCTTCGCAGCTTCGTGCGCCGCATTAGTTGGATTCGCAACAAAGTTCGATCTGGAACGAAGTCGATTGGACGCACTGGACGCGGGCTTCGAACCGTCATTAATCTGCCGCCTTCGTCGTCCTGCCGCCAAAATAGGCGCGCGGCCGGCACCGCTCCTGGGGAGGAGTGGTTTTCAACCAGAGGGAGCAGTCTCACATGTCGTTCAAGACCAATTGCCTGGCAGCCGTTGCCGCCCTGGCCTTGATGTGCGGGGCTGCGCAAGCCCAGACCTTGCGATACGCCAACCAGGGCGAGCTGAAGTCGCTCGATCCCTATACCGTCAACGAGACCACCACCAACGCCCATCTCGGCCATCCCTATGAGGGCCTGACGGCTCGCGGCAAGGATCTGAAGATCGAGCCGGCCCTCGCCGAAAAGTGGGAGATTTCGGCGGACGGCCTGAAGTGGCGCTTCTACCTGCGCAAGGGCGTCAAGTTCCACGACGGCTCGGATTTCACCGCCGACGACGTGATCTTCTCGGCCGACCGCGTCCGCGCCCAGGGCTCGAACTTCACCACCCGCATCCCGACGAGCGCCAAGTTCGTCAAGGTCGACGACCACACGGTCGACGTGGTCCTGACCGCGCCGAACCCGATTCTGAACGCGCAGTGGGACACCTGGTACATCATGTCGAAGAAGTGGGCGGAGGCGAACAACGCCGTCGCTCCGACCCCGGCGGCGGCGACCACCCCGAGCCATGCCTCGCTCAACGCCAACGGCACCGGCCCCTACAAGATCGAGAGCCACCAGCCGGGCGTGAAGACCGTCTTCAAGCTCAACGAGAATTACTGGAAGAAGATCGAAGGCAACATCAAGGAGATCATCTTCACCCCGATCTCCTCGGATGCGACCCGCGTCGCCGCGCTGCTCTCCGGTGAGGTCGACGTGATCGAGCCGGTTCCGATCCAGGACATCCAGCGCGTCAACGCTGCCGGCAACGCCCAGGTTCTGACCGGCCCCGAGCTGCGCACCATCTTCCTCGGCTTCGACCAGACCCGCGACGAGCTGCTGGAATCGAGCGTCAAGGGCAAGAACCCGTTCAAGGACCCGAAAGTCCGCCAGGCCTTCTACCAGGCGATCGACATCGAGACGATCAAGAGCCGCGTCATGCGCGGACTCTCGACCCCGTCGCCGCTGATGATCGCGCCGGAGCTCTATCCGCATGCCGGCTTCACCCGGGCCAAGTTCGACACCGAGGCCGCCAAGAAACTGCTCGCCGAGGCCGGCTATCCGCAGGGCTTCGAGCTCGGCATGGACTGCCCGAACGACCGCTACGTCAATGACGGCCAGATCTGCCAGGCCGTGGTCGGCATGCTCGCCCGCATCGGCGTCAAGGTGAACCTCAACGCCCAGCCCAAGGCGCAGTACTTCGCCAAGGTGCTGAAGCCCGGCGGTTACAAGACCTCGTTCTACCTGCTCGGCTGGACCCCCGGCACCTTCGACAGCCACAACGTCCTCTATGACATCCTCGGCTGCCGCGACGTCGCCGGTTCCTCCCGCGGCGAGTCGAACCTTGGCAACTACTGCAACAAGAAAGTCGACGAGCTGACCGACAAGATTCTCGTCGAGTCGGATACCGCCAAGCGCAACGCCATGATCGGCGAGGCGTACAAGATGACCGTCGACGAGTTCTCCTACATCCCGCTGCATCAGCAGGCCCTGGCCTGGGGTGTGTCGAAGAAGGTGAAGCTCGCCCAGCGCGCCGACAATTCGGTGCTGCTCTACTACGCCACCAAGGAGCAGTGAGGGCCTGAGGGCGCGTAGGCGAGGAGCCAACGCGCCCTTTCTCTATCTGCAGCAGAGAGGCCGTTCCTGCGGAGCGGCTTCAGATTCCTTGTAAGGGCGATCATGCTCGCATTTGTCCTGCGCCGGCTGTTCCAGTCGCTGATCGTGATGCTCGCGGTCGCGCTCATCGCCTTCGCCATGTTCCGCTTCGTCGGCGATCCGGTGAACCAGATGGTCGGCGTCGACACGCCGCAGGAGCAGGTCGCGCAACTGCGCCAGACGCTCGGCCTCGACGAACCGGTGGTCGTCCAGTTCGCGCGCTACATCTACAACGCCGCGCGGCTCGAGTTCGGCGTCTCCTATCAGTTCCGCCTGCCGGTGATCTCGCTGCTCGGCGAGCGCGCCCCAGCGACGCTGGAGCTCGCCTTCATGTCGGCGCTGTTCTCGCTTCTCGTCGGCATACCCATGGGCGTCTACACCGCGCTGCGCCGCGACAGCTGGCTGGCCAAGATCTTCCAGACGGTCTCGCTGGTCGGCATCAGCCTGCCGACCTTCCTGATCGGCATCCTGCTGATCTACCTGTTCTCGGTCACGCTCGGTTGGCTGCCCTCGTTCGGGCGCGGCGAGGTCGTCAAGCTCGGCAACTGGTGGACGACCGGGCTTTTGACCGCCTCGGGCTGGAAAGCGCTGATCCTGCCTTCGATCACGCTCGGCCTGTTCCAGATGACGCTGATCATGCGTCTCGTCCGGGCCGAGATGCTCGAGGTGCTGCGCACCGACTACATCAAGTTCGCCCGTGCCCGCGGCCTCAAGACCCGCGCCATCCATTTCGGCCATGCGCTGAAGAACACGCTGGTGCCGGTCATCACCATCGCCGGCCTGCAGCTCGGCTCGATCATCGCCTTCGCCATCATCACCGAGACGGTGTTCCAGTGGCCGGGCATGGGTCTGCTCTTCCTCAAGGCGGTGCAGCAGGTCGATATCCCGATCATGGCCGCCTACCTCATGTTGATCTCCTTCCTGTTCGTCAGCATCAACCTGATCGTCGACCTGCTCTACGCATTGGTCGATCCGCGCCTGCGCGCGACGATCGGGGCGCATTGAGGCCGTCATGAGCGCGCAACCCGCTTCCCCCACGAAACAGCCACCCTCGCTCTGGGCGCGCATCCTCGACAGCGACATCCTCGCGAGCTTCCTGCGCTCCAAGGTGACGATGGTCGCAGCCGTCATCGTGCTGGCGCTGTTCATCGGCGCCTTCTTCTCGCCCTGGATCGCGCCGACCAACCCGTTCGACCCGGCGACCGTCTTCCTCTCTGACGCGAACATCCCGCCGGCCTGGCAGCAGGGCGGCGATCCCAAGTTCATCCTCGGCACCGACGACCAGGGCCGCGACCTCTATTCGGCGATCCTCTACGGCCTGCGCGTCTCGCTGATCGTCGGCCTGCTCGGGGTCGCCCTGGCGGCGACGATCGGCATCACGCTCGGCCTGCTTGCCGGCTATCTCGGCGGCCGTGTCGACTCGCTGATCATGCGCATCGCCGACGTGCAGCTGACCTTCCCGGCGATCCTGATCGCGCTGCTGATCGATGGCGTCGTCCGCGGCATCTTCAAGCACGCCAACCGCGAGGACACCGCGCTCTACGTGCTGGTGATCTCGATCGGACTGAGCTTCTGGGTGCAGTATGCCCGCACCATCCGCGGCTCGACCCTGGTCGAGCGCAACAAGGACTATGTCCAGGCCGCCCGCCTCGTCGGCCTGCCGGCGCCTCTCATAATGCTGCGCCATGTCCTGCCGAATGTGATCGGCCCGGTGCTGGTCATCCTGACGATCAATCTTGCGCTTGCCGTCATCACCGAGGCGACGCTCTCCTTCCTCGGCGTCGGCCTGCCGCCGACCCAGCCCTCGCTGGGCACGCTGATCTCGATCGGCAACCGCTACCTGTTCTCCGGCGACTGGTGGATCGTCACCTTCCCCGGTGTGACGCTGGCGATCCTGGTGCTCGCCGTGAACCTGCTCGGCGACTGGCTGCGCGACGCCCTGAACCCGCGGTTGAGGTGATTTGATGCTGAGTATCGATGTCACTGCGATCGATATATTGATGAAGTCGCATGCAGCCCTGAAGGCGCAAGAGAAAGCACAGTTCCCGGATAAATCGGTTCCTCATCGCTTTGGTGCAGAGATATTCGCTGGAGCAATAGTGATGATGTCTTCACTAATGCAGGCGTATGTCGAAGAGATATTTGAAGAGTGCTTCAAAAAGAAATTTATGAATCTGAAATCAGAGGCCGACATAAAAGAATATTGGAGGTCAGTCGGAAATTGGGGTAATCCAAATCAGAATAATATCAATAAATTGTTTTTGCGGCTTGGGATTATAGATGTTCTTGCTGATTTTAAATTTTACTCAGCCGATCATTCAGGCGATATGAAGAGACTCAGAGCGTTAAATGAAATAAGAAACAAGATCGCACATGGAGAAATTAAGTACGAATACATTGTAGATGGAGTGTCTCATAAGCTCTCGCAAGGGGAAATGTGGAACTGGAGAAATTTTGTGTATAGCTTTGGCCAAAATTTCGAAAACTATGTGATAGCAAAGCAGCTATGAGCGAGACCGTCCTCTCCGTCCAGGATCTCACCGTCGAGTTCGTCACCAGACGCGGCACGTTGCGCGCGCTCGACAGGATCTCCTTCGACATCGCCCGCGGCGAGGTGCTTGGCGTCGTCGGCGAATCCGGCGCCGGCAAGTCGGTCACCGGCTCGGCGATCATCGGCCTGATCGATCCGCCCGGTCGCATCGCCGATGGCAAGGTCGTGCTCTCCGGCGAGCGTGTCGACCATCTCCCGCCCGAGCAGATGCGCCGCGTTCGCGGCAAGCGCATCGGCATGATCTTCCAAGATCCGCTGACCAGCCTGAACCCGCTCTACCGGGTCGGCGAGCAATTGATCGAGACGATCCAGACCCATACCGATCTCAACGCCGCCGATGCCCGCAAGCGCGCCATCGCCTTGCTCGACGAGGTCGGCATCCCCGCGCCCGAACGGCGCATCGACGGCTACCCGCACGAATTCTCCGGCGGCATGCGCCAGCGCGTCGTCATCGCGCTCGCGCTCTGCGCCGAGCCCGAATTCATCATCGCCGACGAGCCCACCACGGCGCTCGACGTCTCCGTGCAGGCGCAGATCATCGGCCTGATCAAGCGGCTCTGCAAGGAGCGCGGGACCTCGGTGATGCTGGTGACGCACGACATGGGCGTGATCGCCGAGACGGCCGACCGGGTCGCGGTGATGTATGCCGGCCGTGTCGCCGAGATCGGCCCGGTGCGAGAGGTGATCAAGCAGCCGCTCCACCCCTATACGCAGGGGTTGATGGGCGCGATTCCCTCGATCACGGGCGATGCTTCCAGGCTTGTGCAGATCCCGGGTTCGATGCCCAGGCTTTCCAGCATCCCCCAGGGCTGCGCCTTCAATCCGCGCTGCGCCAAGGTGTTCGACCGCTGCCGGATCGACCGGCCGGAGCTCATCGATGTCGGCGGGCACCAGGTCGCCTGCCATCTCTACGACAAGGCCAAGGCGCCGGCCGGCAAGACGGAGATCGCCGCGTGAGCGACAAAGCCTTCGTCCAGGTCCGCGACCTCAAGCGCGTCTTCGATGTCTCCAGGCCCTGGCTCAACCGGGTGCTGGAGCGCCAGGACAAGCAATTCCTCAAGGCTGTCGACGGCGTCTCCTTCGACATCCGCAAGGGCGAGACCTTCGCGCTCGTCGGCGAGTCCGGCTCGGGCAAGTCAACCGTGGCGCGCATGGTCGTCGGTCTCCTGAAACCATCCGGCGGTACGGTCGCGATCGACGGCGTCTCGATGAACGACGTCAACGTCGCCCAGGAACGCCAGCGCCTGCGCAAGCGCATCCAGATGATCTTCCAGGATCCTTACGCCTCGCTCAATCCGCGCTGGCGTGTCGGGCGGATCATCGCCGAGCCGATCCGGGCCTTCGGCATCATCCAGGGCGATGCCGCGATCGAGGCGCGCGTCGGCGAATTGCTCTCGCTGGTCGGTCTGCATCCGGACGACGCCAAGAAGTTTCCGCACGAATTCTCCGGCGGCCAGCGCCAGCGTATCGCGATCGCCCGCGCGCTCGCCTCCAACGCCGAGTTCATCGTCTGCGACGAGCCGACCTCGGCACTCGACGTCTCCGTCCAGGCGCAGATCCTCAACCTGATGCGCGACCTGCAGGAGAAGTTCGGGCTGACCTATCTCTTCATCAGCCATAATCTCGCGGTCGTCCGGCACATGGCGACGCGCATCGGCGTGATGTATCTCGGCCGCCTGGTCGAGGTCTCGGACGGCAAGCAGCTCTTCGCCGCGCCGCGCCACCCCTATACCAAGATGCTGCTCGACGCGGTGCCCGACCTCGCCATGGTCGGCAAGCCGCGCGAAGGCGTGAAGGGCGAGATCCCGAACCCGATCAACCCACCCTCGGGCTGCACCTTCCATCCGCGCTGCCCGCTGGTCTTCGATCGCTGCCGCATCGAGAACCCGCCGGTGATCGACGGAGTCGCCTGCCATGCGGTCAATACGGGCCGGGAAGCGGCGTAAGACCTGCTCAGGCGACGCGTCGGCCGCTCGTGTTGAGCAGGGCCCAGCCCTTTCCTGTCACGGCGATCAGTCTGCCCTGCCGTGCGAGATAGCCATGCTCGACCGCGTCCTCCCAGACCGTCAGGCGCGGGCAGGAGGTGCGCCAGCTCTCCATGAGGTCGGCATGGCTGCGCTTCTCGCGCGCGACCCATTCGACGAGATCGAGGATGAGCGGATCATCTGCGGCAAGCATCGCGGCCTCGCCTTCCGATCGGGACGAACGTCCAACGATAGCGCTCCGCAGCGGGCGGGAAAAGCCGCCTCAGATCACTGCCCGGCGTGGAGGTTCGGCGCCTTGGGACGACGGCTCAGCGGCGCCACCGGCCGCTCGGTCCGATACTGGCCGCGCGCGATGGCGGTGAAGAGCAGCGCGACCGCGGTCAGCGTCATCAGCCACCAGGTCTGGAACGAGGCGAAGCCGAGGGCCGCCAGCGCAAAGGCCGTGACATAGGCCGCGACGCCGCCGGCGGCGAGCGCACCCGGCATCCGGCCGGCGGCGCTGACCGCGAAATAGAGGCAAAGCGCCGCCGTCGCCGCGCCGACAAGACCGAGCTCGTACCAGGTCTCGAACAGGATGGTGGTCGGCACCTCCAGCGGCAGCGCCCCGGTGGTGCGGCCGCGCAGCACGGTGTCGAGTCCATGGCCGGTGATGAGCTGCACCGGGCGGCTCGAGATGATGTCGGCCCAGATGTCGAGGCCGGCGCCGACCGTGCTGAACACCGCCGGCGAGAGCCGGAAGAACGGCAGCAGCAGGAAGGGTAGCAGCGGCGCGAGCAGCATCAGTCCAGCCATGATCCCGCCCATCAACCGCGCGCCGACGATGCGGTTGGCGCTGACCGCGCCGAAGGCGATCGCGCCGCAGAGCATCGCCATCGCTTCGCCGTCCTCGATGCGCGAGAGCGCAAGCAGCCCGACGACCAGTGCCAGTCCCAGTGCCGTCAGCCCGCGCTCGCGCGACAGGAGCCAGGCGAGCGCGGGCCAGGACATGATCAGGACGACGCTGATGCCGCGCTCGACGCTGCCCGCGGCGTCGGCGGCGCGCGAGTCGACGGGGCCGAGCGCTTCCGTCAGGAGCAGCCCGAGTGCGAAGATCGCAGCGGTGCCGGCGCCGAGCGCAGCGAGGTTGAGATTCGAGGCGCGCATGCGCTCGGGCAGCGCCGCCGCGCCGGCGAAGCCGAGCGCCACGGCAAGGAACAGGTTGGCCGCTTTTTCGGTGGCCGAGCCGGTATAGGGGCTCCAGATCAGCGAGAGCACGGCCCAGCCGACCAGCGCCCACAGCGTCAAGCCGGCACGACTGAAGATCGAAGCCCGGATATTGCCGGCGAACCAGCGCGGCGCCTCGATCAGCGCGGCGATCGACAAGAGGATCACCCCGATCGGCACCAGCACGACGGCGGCGCGGCGCGAGACCAGCGAGGCCAGCGGGAGGGCGAGCGCCAGCGTCGCAAAGCCGATGCGGCGCAGTAGCAGCGCGGCGTCGGTCGCAGGGTCGAGGGGCGTCTGGGCGTTGGGGCGGATCATCGGCAAGCGGGTACTCGGCGAGCCGCGCCCGGCCAGGATGCCGGGAACAGCCCTTGTCACCCTAGCGCCTGCCTCAAGCTTCGACTGTAGGTGCGCTGCAACACTGGCAAAGCATCTCGCGCAGTTTGGAACACCTAAAGTTCACTGGCCGCGAAAGCCGTTCCGTGGGATGAAGCAGACGATGACTGCTCCGCTTGCCGCGATCGTCTATTCCTCGGGCTTCCCCATCGACGAGCTGATGGCGGAGGTCGCCGATATCCTGAAGCGCGAGGCCGTCCGGCTTGGCGGCGTCGTCCAGCACAACAATGGCGACTGCATGAGCGGTTGCACCAGCATGGCGCTCGAGGACCTTGCCTCCGGCCGGCTCTTTCCGATCAGCGAGGATCGCGGTGCCGGCTCGGCTGGCTGCCGGCTTGACGCTGCAGGCCTCGCGGCTGCTGGTGCCGCCGTCTCTGGCGCGCTGTCTGGGCCGGTCGACCTGGTCATCGTCAACAAGTTCGGCAAGCAGGAGGTGCTGGGCCAGGGGCTGCGCGCCGAGATCGCCGCCGGCGTCGTCGCCGGCCTGCCTCTTCTGACTGCAGTGCGCGACGACATGCTTGCCGCCTGGTCGCAGTTCGCCGGCGAAGACTGGCAGCGCCTGCCGCCCGAATCTGCTGCCGTGACCGATTGGGCGATGGCAGCGCTCCGCCAGCCGGCCTGAAGGCTAGCAAGGAACGATCCGTGCCCCTCGGCAGCGATTTTCTCGACGATTACCTGATCCGGCCCGACCCGGCTGCCGCGCGGCTCGGCGCGACCGTTGCCGGAATCGACCATAGCGGCGCCCATGTCGAGACCCGCGTCGTCACCGAACGGGCTCTGACGCTCTATCTGAACAGCCAGGAGATCGTCACGATGATGACGATCGGCGACCATCCCGAATATCTCGCGCTCGGCTATCTCCTGAACCAGAACATGCTGAGGCGCGGCGATCCGGTCGAGGCGGTCGACTATGACGAGGAACTCGAGGTCGTGGTGGTGCGCACGCCGGAGCGCACCGATTTCGAGCAGAAGCTGAAGAAGAAGACGCTGACCTCGGGCTGCGCGCAGGGCACCGCCTTCGGCGACCTGATGGAAGCGATCGACGAGATCGTCTTGCCTAAGGCCGAGTTGCGTACCAGCTGGCTTTATGCGCTGACCCGCAAGATCAACACCACGCCCTCGCTCTATCTGGAGGCGGGCGCGATCCATGGCTGCGTGCTCTGCGAGCGTGACAAGCCGCTGGTCTACATGGAGGACGTCGGCCGCCACAATGCCGTCGACAAGGTCGCCGGCTGGCTCTTCCGTCATGATGTCGATCCCGGCAGGATGATCTTCTACACCACCGGCCGACTGACCTCGGAGATGGTGATCAAGACGGTGCGCATGGGCATCCCGATCCTGGTCTCGCGCTCGGGCTTCACCGAATGGGGTGTCGAGCTCGCCCGCAAGGCCGGCCTCACCCTGATCGGCCGCGCGCGCGGCAAGCGCTTCCTGGCGCTGGCCGGCGAGGATCGCATCATCTTCGACCAGGACCCCGACAGCGTGGAGGAGGAGGGCGGCAAGCATCGCCGCAAGGGAGCCGGCGATGACTGATCCCGGCCCGCCCACCCTGGGCCTGCTCCTTGCCGGCGGGCTCGCCCGGCGCATGGGTGGCGGCGACAAGCCGTTGCGCACCATCGCCGGCCGCACCATCCTCGCCCATGTGATCGAGCGGCTTGAGCCCCAATGCGACGGGCTTCTGCTCAACGCCAATGGCGATCCCTCTCGCTTCGCCGATTACGGTCTGCCTGTCGTCGCCGATAGCGTGCCGGACTTCGCCGGGCCGCTCGCGGGCATCCTCGCCGGGCTCGACTGGCTGGCGGTGAATCGGCCGGGCGCGGAGTGGCTGGTCAGCGTCGCCGCCGACACGCCGTTCATCCCGCGCGATCTGGTGGCGCGGCTGCATGCGGCGCGGGAGGCGGGGAATGTCCCGCTCGCCTGCGCTGCCTCAGGCGGCTGGACCCATCCGGTGATCGGTCTCTGGCCGGTCGCGCTGCGCGAGGAGTTGCGCCATGCGCTCACCGTCGAGGACGAGCGCAAGATCGACCGCTGGACGGCGCGCCATGGCGTCGTGTCGGTCGAATGGCCAGTCGAGCCGGTCGATCCCTTCTTCAACGCCAATCGGCCTGATGATCTCGCAGACGCCGAGCGGCTGCATGCCGCGCTCGGCGACGCTTGATCAGCCGCAGCCCCGCCCCTAGATTCGGGGGATGAGCGAAGCTTATTCGCCTGCCTCTGGGGGAAGTTGCATGAAGTCGTTTGCCATCGCCGTCGCTTTCGCTGCCATTGCCGCCTATGGGGCGAGCCTGGTGCTGGCGACCTATCAGCGCCCGGTCGATGTCGCCTTTGCGACCAGCAGCGTGCGACTCTAGCCCTCCAGCAGCTTCTTCAACCGGGCGAGATCGGCCGCGATCCATTCGGCATCGCGGGCGAAGGCGTCATCCGTCATCTCTGGCCGCCTGAGCAGCGTGAACACCACCTCGCTGCCGCTGCCATTCGCCAGCGCACGCATCGGGTTGTGCATCGGCGCGCCGCTGTCGGGGATGACGGCGTGGTCGAGCACGCCGTAGCGGTTGGGCTCGCTGAACATCACCCGCATCGGCCCCATCGGCGTCTTCGCGCGATAGGTCATGCCCTCGACATGGCTGAATTCAGCCCCGAGCCCCTCCGCCCATGTCGGGAAGTTCATGGGATCGGCGAGGAAGCCGTAGACCTCCTCGATCGGCCGGTCGATCGCGATGCTGATATGGCGCGTTGGCAGCACGGGCATGGTCGCGTCTCCATCATTGTCGCCTTGGAACATAACATGAACAAGATTCTTTGTCATCGCGGATCGATGATGGGCCGTGCGCGAGCTCGCCGCGGATCGATCAAGAATCCGCCGGTTTCGCCCACCCTCTATTCCAGCGGCGACGGATCAGGAGATTCGAGATGAAGCAGACCATCGGCTTGGGCCTGGGGATTTTCGTGCAGCATGGGCGTGAGCAGGAGGCCGCGGATTTCTACAGCGAGGCTTTCGAGGCGCGGCAACTCAAGACACACAGGATCGATGGCGAGATCGCCGGGGTCGAGATGCTCATCGGTGGAATCCGTGTTTCCGTCGCCGGTTCGAATCCGCGCCGCGAGGAGGAGCCGTCCTATGGCGGCCCGTTCTTCCCCAAGGCGGCCGGGGCGGTCAGCATGACGATCCTGCTGACGGTTCCCGATCTCGAGACCTGTTTCGCGCAAGCGATCGTGGCGGGCGCTGCGCTGCGTGACCGCGTCCAGACCGATACCGAAGGCAGGCGGGTCGCCTCGCTCTTCGATCCGTTCGGCCATATCTGGATGTTGACGGAGCGACAGACGGAAGCGGAGAGAGCGTCTTCCGACCAGTTCGTGGCGCAGGCCGACAGGCCTGGTGTCTCGATGCTCCGGGGCTAGCTTCGAAGCCGGTCGGCCTTACTCGATCACGATCCGTGGCGCGGCCCGGGCGGGCCCGGCAAGGCCGGCCTTCACCTGCCGCGCCAGAGCGACATAGGCCTTGGCATGGGCGCTGTCGGGATCGCTCGCCACGATCGGGCGGCCGCCATCGGAGGTCTCGCGGATCGGCATGGCGAGCGGGATTTCGCCCAGGAAGGGCACGCCCTGCCGCTCCGCTTCGTGCCGGGCTCCGCCATGGGCGAAGATGTCCGAGCGGTGGCCGCATTCCGGGCAGATGAAATAGCTCATGTTCTCGACGATGCCGAGGATCGGCACCTCGACCTTCCTGAACATGGCGACGCCGCGGCGGGCATCGAGCAAGGCGAGGTCCTGCGGCGTCGAGACGATGACGGCGCCGGCGAGCGGGGTCTGCTGGGCCATGGTGAGCTGGGCGTCGCCCGTCCCGGGTGGCATGTCGACGACGAGCACGTCGAGTTCGCCCCAGGCGACCTCGCGCAACATCTGGGTGATCGCCGAGATCACCATCGGCCCGCGCCAGATCATCGGCGTTTCCTCGTCGATCAGGAAGCCGATCGACATGATCTTGAGGCCATAGGCCTCCATCGGTGCGAGCGTGCGGCCCGAGACCAGCCGCGGCTTGCCGGTGATGCCGAAGATCTTCGGTACCGAGGGGCCGTAGATGTCGGCATCAAGTACGCCGACCTTGAGGCCGAGGGTCGCCAGGCCAACGGCGAGATTGGCCGTGGTGGTCGATTTGCCCACGCCACCCTTGCCGCTCGCCACCGCGATGATCTGCTTGACGCCGGGAATGCCGGCCGCCTTCGGCACCGGCCCGCCGGGCGCAGGCTGGCCGTGCGCCTGCCGGCGTGCCTCCGCCGCCTGTGAGGGGGCTCGCCCCGGCGCCTTGTCGGCGGTGAGGCCGACCAGGACCTGCGTCACGCCCGGAATGCCGCCGACCGCACTCTCGGCCGCCTTGCGCACGGGCTCCATCGCGCCGGCTTCGGTCGCATCGATGCCGATTGCGAAGATCACCTTGCCGTCGTTGATCAGGATATCGCCGACGCGGCCGGAGGCCGCCAGCGATTGCCCGCTCGCCGGCAGCTTCACCAGCTCGAGCGCGCGCAGGATGTCGTTTTGCGAAAGGGCCACGATCTGGGCTCCGGTTGTTGCGCGACGCTAGGCCGCGGCCTTGCGGATGTGGAAGACCAGCAGCTCGCCCTCGCTGCTGCTGAGTTCGATCGCGTCGCCGGTCTCGCGCATCAGATTGGGGATGTCGATCGCCGCCATCGGATCTGTGCACTCGACCAGGAACAGATCGCCGGGAGTCGCCGCTTTCAACGCCTTGCGCACGCGCAAGGCGGGGAGGGGGCATTTGAGGCCGCGCAGATTGAGCGGAATGGACGTCATGGGCGAAGGCCGATCGAACGAGACAGCGCTTCATATGATGGCTTTTTGTACGGGAGCAACAGGTGGGAAACCGTTCTCCCGCGGGGGAAGAAGCGAAGGCCGCCTTGCCAAGGCCAATTGAAGCGACATGATCGCTGCATGATCAGGATCGCCCTTGCCCTGTCTATGCTCGCCTTCGGCAGCCATGCCTTCGCCCAGGAGCTGCGTGGCCATGGCGGACCGGTTCGCTCGGCCGCCGTCTCGGCCGATGGCACGGTGGCGCTGACGGGCTCCTTCGATCAGTCGGCGATCCTCTGGGACCTGTCCCGCGGCAGCGCGATCAGGGTGCTGCGTTTCCATCAGGGCGCGGTCAACGCCGCCGTCGCGGTCAAAGGCCTGGGCTTCGCCACTGGCGGCGAGGACGGCAGGATCGCGCTCTGGCGCGGCGATGCCGCCGAACCGGCGAAGGTGATCGAAGGCCACAAGGGGCCGGTCGCGGCGCTGGCGGTCTCACCCGAGGGCGGGCATCTCGCTTCCGCCTCCTGGGATGGAACGGTTCGGGTCGCCGCCCTGGCCGATGGAACGGCGCGTGTGCTCGAAGGCCATCAGGGTCCGGTCAACGGCGTCGCCTTCGCGCCGGGCGGGATGGTCGTCTCCTCCGGCTATGACGCGAGCTTGCGCTTCTGGCCGGCGGATGGCGGTGTCCCGCTGATCGTCACCACCCCCGCGCCGCTCAATGGCGTTGTCGCTGCGCCCGATGGCGAGATCGTGGTCGCTGCTGCCGATGGCCGCTTGCGTCTGTTCGGCTCGGATGGCAGCCAGCGCGCCGAGATCTCCGTCGGCGACACCCCATTGATCGCACTCGCCATCTCGCCCGATGGAGCAACGATCGCAGTTGGTGGCCTGCGCGGCCAAGTCGCGCTGATCGACCGCAAGATGCGCACGATCCGCGCCACGCTTGTCGGGCCTGGCCTGCCGGTCTGGTCGCTTGCCTTCCTGCCCGATGGCAAGCAGCTCCTGTCCGGGGGCGCCGACCGGCTGGTCCGGCGCTGGAACGCCGTCACCGGCGAGCATGTCGGGGCGGTGGTGCCGCGTGCCGGCGAGGATGCGCTCGCCGCCTTCCAGGGCGAGCGGGGTGCGCAGCTCTTCCGCGCCTGCGCGGCTTGCCACACCTTGACGCCGGCGGATGGCAACAGAGCCGGTCCGACGCTGCACGGCATCTTCGGTCGCCGCATCGCCACCGCGCCCGGCTATACCTATTCCGATGCGCTCAAGGGCATGGATATCGTCTGGAGCAAGGAGAGCGTCGCCAGGCTGTTCGAGATCGGCCCGAACACCTACACGCCCGGCACCAAAATGCCCGAGCAGAGGATCGGCGCTGCCGAGGATCGACAGGCGCTGGTGGACTGGCTGGAGAAGGTGACGCGGTAGGGAGGACCGCTCTCTCCGTCATGGTCGGGCTTGTCCCGACCATCCACGCCTTCGTTCGGGCAATGCGGTGTTCAAGACTTGGATGCTCGCCACAAGGGCGAGCATGACGGGAGCGTATCCTACCCCAGCGGGTCCTCGCCGCGCTCCGCCCGCTCCCGCAGATAGTCGTCGGTGGTGCGCACCGGCGGGCGCTGCGGCGAGTGATGCGGGTCGAAGCTCTCGTTGACCACCGCCTCGACCCGGCAATCCTCGCACATGCGCAGGATCGAGGCGCGCTTGGCGCCTTCGCCAGCGAACATCCAGTGCTTGTTCTCGAGCTTGGCGGCGATCTTTTCGATCGTGCTGCGAACGCCGAAGGGCTTGGCGCAGGCGATGCAGTGGAACGGCTCCTCCTGCTTGACGACCCATCGGCCGCCCTTCCAGGCGTCGAAATCGACGCGCGGCTCCAGCGTGATCACCTTTTCCGGGCAGGTCGCGGCGCAGAGCCCGCACTGCACGCAAAGATCCTCCTGGAAGGTCAGCGTCGGGCGCTCCGGATTGTCACCGAGGGCGCTGACCGGGCAGGCGGAGACGCAGGCGAGGCAGAGCGTGCAGCCCTCGGTGTCGACATGAACTGTGCCGAAGGGTGCGCGTGGTGGCATCGCCACGTTGGCGACCGGCACCGGCGCGGCGGCATGCAGTTCACCGATCGTCTGGCGCAGCAGCGGGCGTCCGGCTCCCATCGGCCGGAAGCGCGCTGGTTGCGCGACGTTGGGGCCGGGCGTGATCTTCGACAGGGCGGCGTTGAGGGCGTCGGGATCGTCGGTCTCGATCAGCGCGGCGCGGGCTTCGCCATAGCCGAGCGCGCCCGCGAGGGCGTTGGCGTAGTCGAGATTGCGGGTGAGCCCGGAGAGGTCGTGCTTCGGCTTGGCCTGGCCGAGCACGCGGATGGCTGAGGCGCCGAAGGCGAGCGCGGCAGCGAAGGTTTCCAGACCGATCTGGGTGATCTCGTTGACGCGCAGGGGCAACACCCGCGCCGGCAGGCCGGCCCCATGGCGCGCAAGCGCCTCGATCAGGGGTTCGCCGTGGTCGCCGTCATGCAGCAGCACGACGGGCTCGCGCCCGCCGGCCTCGGCATAGGTGACGAGCAGCGTCCGCAGCTTGCGCAGCAGCGCATCGGCCGGCGGCAGCGCATAGGTCACCGCGCCGGTTGGGCAGACGGCGGCGCAGGCGCCGCAGCCGGCGCAGATCTCGGCGGAGATCGCGACATGATCGCCGGCCGGGGTTATCGCGCCGGTCGGGCAGAGTTCGAGGCAGCGCGTGCAGCCTGTCTTCTGCGAGCGCGCATGGGCGCAGAGGCCTTCGTTCAGGGCCACATAGGCCGGCTTGTCGAACTCGCCGAGGAGCCCGCTCGCCTGGAAGGCGAGCCGCTCGACCGCGGCCGCATCGCGTGGGTCGGCTCGCAGATAGCCGGCGCGGAGGTCGCCGGCCGGGAAGAGCGGCGTGCCGCCGGAGACGTCGATGATGACATCGCAATGCGAGACCGCGCCATTGCGCGGTGCCTCGAAGACGAGCTTCCCGCGCGAGGACGGGCTCGGGGCGGCGTAGTCGTTGACGGTGAGTTCGAAGGCGCCGAGCCAGCCGCTCGCCTGCGCGATCGTGCCTTTCAGCACGGGGAATTCGTCGCTGCGCGGTGGCGAAACTTCGCCGGGACGCGACAGCAAGACGGTGACGTCGAGATGCTCGGCGAGCCGGTGCGCCAGCGTGATCGCGATCTCGTCGCGGCCGTAGATCAGCGCGACGCCCTTGCTGGTCAGCGTGGTGAAGGAGGCCGGCGGCATGGGTTCGCTTGCCGCGGCGAGCAGGGCGGCCATCTTCGGGCCGGCGGACCTGGCCTCGTCCGACCAGCCGGCCTGTTCGCGGATGTTGGTGAAGATGAGGTCGCCGGTGTAGTCGAGGTCTGCTGCGATCTCCTCAAAGAGGGGCGCCTCCTGCGTGCAGGCGACGGTGATGGCATCGCTCCTGGCCAGCATGGCGTGGAAGCGTTCGACCTGGCTGCGGCAGAGATGGCGATGCTCGCTGATCTCGGCGCCGGCGCAGCCGCGCTGGATTGCCTTGCCGTCGAGCGGCATCGTGTCCTCGCACGAGCAGATCATCAGCGTGCGGGCGACATCGGTCATCGGGCAGGCGTCCTCATGATCGAAGCAGCGGCTTTCGTCGCGCTTGCGATAATTCCTCCCTATATGGGATTGGAATGGCTCCAAAGAAGCAAGCCTCTCCCTTGGGATAAGAGGCGACAGGGCAGCGACGATGGCGGCAGGGCCGGTCAGGCAGGACGATCTCAGGCGCGAGCCGGTGCTGCCGCCGGGCTTTTCGCTCGTCACCCTGCGCGAATCCGGCGACGCCTTCGCCCATGCGCAGGCGATCGCGGCCGAGGCCGGGGCCGCGACCCTGGTTTGGGTGCGACGTTTCGACATCGTCGAATTCGCGGTGGTCCTGGAGCCCGACGCCATCCTCGCCGAGGCGAGGCTCGCCCATTACCTCGCCATGAACGCGCTCGCCGATGCGCTTGCCGTGCATTCGCCGCCGGAGCGGCCGGTGCTGTTCCGCTGGCCGGATGCGCTGACCTATGATCTCGGCCTGATCGGCGGCGGCTGCCTCGGCTGGCCGACGGATTGCCCGGAGAATCAGGTGCCGGACTGGCTCGTCTTCGGCGCCATGGTCCGGGCGACCACGATGTCGCCCTTCGAGCTCGGCCAGACCGGCGTCGGCATGGCCGAGGAGGGCTTCGAGGAGGTCGATGCCGTCGACCTGATCGAGTCCTTCTGCCGCCATCTCATGCTGGGCGTCAGCCACTGGCAGGAGGAGGGCGCCAAGGCGGCTGCGCGGCGCTGGCTCGACCGGCTGGAAAAGGTGGTCGGCGTGCGCCACGGCATCGAGCCGAACGGTGATCTGATCGCGACCTCGCAGTTCGGCACGGAACGTCGGAGCCTCACCGAGGCGCTGGCGAAGGTCGACTGGCTCGACCAGGAGAATGGAGCCCCGAAGCTGTGAGTGCCCTCAAGCTCCCGCGCGCGATAAGGCTCGACCCGTCGGACGGCTTCGTCTTCCGCAAGGCGGCGGAACCGGGTGAGTGGCTGGTCACCGGCTCCTTCCTGTTCACGCCCGAAAGCGTCGCCGGGCTCGATACCAAGGGGCGAGTCGCCTTCCGCTCCGGCTTCCTCGGCATCGACAGCTTCGGCTGGAGTACGCTCGCTATCGTCACGGAGGTGAAGGTAGAGGAGCGCGAGCAGGCGACTGCGCAGCTTGCAGGACAGTTCGTCGATAAGCTCGGTGCGCCCAATCTCGCAGCTGCGCGCGCGGCGGCCGAGGAGGAGGTCGCATTCGCCGCTTCGCTCTGCGATCATCCCGCGCAGACTCTGCTCGCTTTGCATCGCACGCTCGAGGATGGCGAGATCCGCGAGCGCTTCCGGACCTTGATGCCGCGCGGTGATACGCCGAAGGATGCGTTCCGCGCCTTCGAATTCGTCGAGACCGATGGCGAGGACGAGCCTGAGGAGCATGTCGACCTGATGCAGTTGATCAAGGACGCGCCGAGATGACCCATTTCTGGGCGAGCTCCGGTCATCTCCTGCTCGACCGTGAAGTGGGCGGCGGACTCGTCGTCACCGATGATTTCCTCAAGGCCTATCTGGCGCGGCCGGAGGTGCTGCCGCCGGAGGAAGCCTGCGATGCCGAGCGCGCACTGCATGCCAAGCTGATGGCGCAGCCGCAGGCCGAGGTCGCCGAGAGCGAGATCGCGGCCATCGCCGATGCCGATGCGCGCGAGAACTGGCGCTTCCTGCTCGGCTGGCGCGAGCGTCTGCTGGCGGCGCCGACGCTGCAGGGCGCCTATGCCGGAATCATCCGCCGCGGGGGGTCCGGCATTCCGCCCGTCTTCCTCGACCAGCTCGTCCACGTCATCCTGCGCGCCGGGCTAGACGAGGAAAGCGACCCCTTCGTGGTGCGTGCCGCCGAATGCCTGTTCCGGCCGCAGCGCGTCACGTTGCACGAGAACACGATCCTGCTCGCCGATGCCGAGATGATCGAGGGCCACGAGGCTGACAGGCATGCGTCGCCCTTGCTCGCCATGCTCGGCGGGCCGGCAGTGACCTCGCTCGATATCCTCAAGAGCGGCGATGCCGACCGCTACTGGCAGCGCTCGGACGCCTTCGACATGGTGCTCGACCTCGGCGGCAAGCCCTCCGGCCGCGCTGCACTCGGCAAGGCGATCGCCCACTGGATCCGGCAGATCCATGGCTTCGACGTCGAGATCGAAGCCGTCGAGAATGTAAGGGACGCAAACTGGCGCTGGTTCGTCGGCCTCGATGCGCAGGCAACCGCGATCGGCAATGCGCTCTGGAAGGGGGAGGCGCTCGATGAGGACAAGGCTTCACGCCTGATCGCGCTCTACCGTTTGACCCTGCCATCCGAGGTGCCGGTGCTGCCGGCGGCCAAGGGAGCACCTATCTATCTGATGCTGGCGATAGACGGCGACCGACTGGTCAGGATGAAGCCGCAGAACCTGGTGACCGGCCTGCCGCTCGCCGCGCACGAGATGGCGAATTGAGGACGAGGCCATGCAGCAACATCACGAGGTTGGTGTCGTGGTCGAGCGGCGCAGGCTCGATTCGCCCTGGGCCGACCATGCCTGGGCGCCGATCGCGGTGCTGCCCGAGCCGCCGCCCCTCGCGCCCTGGAGCCGGCTCGCCGGCGACGATAGGCGCGAGCAGTTCTATCTCGGCTCGGCCGTGCTGACGCTGCATTCGGTCGACACTGCCCATTTCCGCGAGAATTTCGCGAGCGGCAACGCCAAGCTCTGGGTTTCGATCCGCCCGACCGGAATCGAGCCGGCGCTGGAGCTGGTCGGCGTCACCGCCGATCCCTCCGAAGGCGAGGTCTTCCTCGAGAATGTCGACGACATCGTCGAGGCGGTGCCGATGCCGGCCGCGATTGCTCAGGCCGTGCTCGCCTTCTTCGAGGCGCATCATGTCGAGCGCGAATTCGTCAAGCGCAAGCGGACCGAGCATGATCCGCGCAAGGGCGGATTGCGGCCGCGCCCGGGTCTCCAACGTGGAGAGGATTGATGCCGCTCCCCGACGACGAGTATCGCGAAGAAGGCTTCCTAGGCCGCTGGGCACGCCGCAAGAAAGAGGCGCAGCAGCCGGCCCAGCCGGCTGCCGAGCCGGCACCGACCGGCACCGAGCCCGCTACGGAAGCCCCCGCACCTGAACCCGTGCCCGAGATGGTCGAGCCGCCTTCGCTCGATCTCGTCGACAAGGATTTCGACGTCGCCCATTGGCTGAAGCAGAACGTGCCCGAGGAGTGGAAGCTCAAGGCACTGCGGCGCGCCTGGGAGAGCGATCCGGCGATCTCGGGCTATCTCGACCCGGCCCGTGACTATGCGCTCGATTGGAACACGCCGGGTGGCGCGCCGGGCTATGGGCCGCTCAGCGAGTCGGACAATGTCGAGGAGATGCTGGCCAACATCTTCGGCAAGCCGCCCGAGCCGGTTGCCGGTCCAACCGAGGAGGTGCGTAACGACGTCGCAGTTGTTCGACCTTCGTCTAATGACGAGAGCGGGTCTGATTCTGCTGCGGCGCAGCAGGTTCCTGGAATAGCCGCCGATGACGCCCAGCCGGTGCGGCTAGGCGACGAGGGTGTTTCCCAAAAATTCGCTGAAAAAGCTGCTGAATCGAGTGTTTCTCCGGGCGGCGGTTCTGTTGCAGCGCAAAAAACACCTGAAATTCAGCCGCCACAGCAGCGGGCAAGGCGCCGTGGCGGGGGGGCGACACCGCTCTGAGCTTCAGTTGAGAACAATTGCAATCTAAACCGATAAGGTCTCATTATCGCCGCGTGCTCCGGCGGGTTCTAGCTTGCTGGCGCGGCATTGGAGACGCCTTCGTTCATGCGGGACCAGGCTCTGGAGCGAGCGATCGAAGCGGCCGGCGGCGTGCGTGCGCTGGCGCGAGGGGTCGGTGTCTCGCAGCCGGCGATCTCGACGTGGAAGCGTGTCCCGGCCGATCGCGTCCTCTCGGTGGAGGCCTTGACCGGCGTCTCGCGCAGCGATCTGCGGCCCGATCTCTACCCGCAGGAGCCGATCATCGTCGAGACTGCCGCCCTCGCGATCGATGAGCTCGACGCCGCTCGCGCCGACGAGTTCGAGCTGATCGGCGCTCTGCTCTGGCGCGCTCCGACAATCGAAACCCTTGCGGCCCTGCAGAGCCTGCGCGGCGATGCTTCCCCGCTCGGAATGGCCCATATGGCTCTGGCGGAAGCCGCCGCCGAGGCGAGCCCCGAACAGGTGCGGGACGAGTTTTTCCAGCTCTTCATCGGTGTCGGCCGCGGCGAGCTCTTGCCATATGCCTCCTACTATCTCACGGGCTTCCTGCACGAGCGCCCGCTCGCTCTGGTGCGCGAGGACATGGGCAGGCTCGGTCTCGCTCGCGCCGAGCGCGTCGGCGAGCCCGAAGACCATATCGCCGTGCTGATGGATATCGAGGCCAGGCTGATCCGCGGCGAGGTCTCGGGCGAGGGGGTCGACGAGGCTTCTTTCTTCGCCCGCCACATCCGCCCCTGGGCCGACCGCTTCTTCGCCGATCTCGAGACCGCGCAGGCGGCGCGGTTCTATCGCGCCGTCGGCCGGGTCGGCAGCCTTTACCTTTCGATCGAGACGCAGGCGGCGAGCCTGCCCGCATGACATACGGCACGGAGGAGACGACGATGTCGCAGAAGAGCAAGGAGACGGCTCTCGACCGCCGCAACTTCTTCAAGGCGCTCGGTGCCGGCGCAACGGTGGCCGTCGCGCCAGTCGCGGTCACGCCTGCCGCCGCCGTCGATCCCGGCAAGGACGAGACGAAGGCGCGCTATCGCGAGAGCGAGCACGTCAAGGACTTCTACCGTGTCAACCGTTACTGAGGAGGCGGCATCATGCTGATCAAGCGCAAATCCGCCGACGTCCAGCGCGGCCGCCTGCAGAGCGCCCTTGGAGGCCTCGCCTCCGGCGTGATGGACCGCCGCTCCTTCCTGCGCCGCTCCGGCCTCGTCGCCGGCGGTGTCGCGGCTGCCGGCGCCCTGCAGATCGGCTCGGTCCGCAAGGCCGAGGCCGCAGTGCCCGGCCCGGCCACCGGCACCAAGGTCGTCAAGAACATCTGCACCCATTGCTCGGTGGGCTGCACCGTCCGCGCCGAGGTCAACAACGGCGTCTGGGTCGGCCAGGAGCCGGCCTGGGAGAGTCCGATCAACCGCGGCAGCCACTGCGCCAAGGGCGCCTCGGTGCGCGAGCTCGTCCATGGCGATCGCCGCATCAAGTACCCGATGAAGCTGGTCGACGGGCAGTGGCAGCGCCTGTCCTGGGACCAGGCGATCAACGAGATCGGCGACAAGATGATGGAGATCCGGGCCAAGTCCGGCGCGGATTCTGTCTATCTGCTCGGCTCGGCCAAGTTCTCCAACGAAGGCTCCTACCTGTTCCGCAAGTTCGCGGCCTTCTGGGGCACCAACAACGTCGACCACCAGGCCCGCATCTGCCACTCGACCACGGTCGCGGGTGTCGCGAACACCTGGGGCTACGGCGCCATGACCAACTCCTACAACGACATCCGCAATTCGAAGACCGTCATCTTCATGGGCTCGAACGCGGCCGAGGCGCATCCGGTCTCGATGCAGCATATCCTGACCGGCAAGGAGCAGCAGCGCGCAAACGTCATCGTCTTCGACCCGCGCCTGACCCGCACCGCGGCGCATGCCACCGACTATGTCCGTTTCCGCTCGGGCACCGACATCGCGGTGATCTGGGGCCTGATGTGGCACATCTTCAAGAACGGCTGGGAGGACAAGGCCTTCATCGCCGCGCGCGTCCACGGCATGGACGACGTCCGCAAGGAGGTCGAGAAATACGATCCCAAGACGGTCGAGGACATCACCGGCATTCCGGGCGAGCAGCTGAAGCGCGTCGCCCAGACCTTCGCCACGGTTAAGCCGGCGACCTTTGTCTGGTGCATGGGCGTGACCCAGCACTCGGTCGGCACGGCCAATGTCCGCGCCATCTGCAACCTCCTGCTGGCGACCGGCAATGTCGGCTCCAACGGCACCGGCGCCAACATCTTCCGCGGCCACTGCAACGTCCAGGGCGCAACCGACTTCGGCTTGGATATCTCGAACCTGCCTTGCTATTACGGCCTGGTCGAGGGCGCCTGGCGCCACTGGGCCCGCGTCTGGGGCGTCGACTACGACTATTTCGTCTCGCGCTTCGACGAAGTGCCGGCCAAGGGCGGCCGGCCGGCCCGCACGCGCAAGGCCAATATGGAGACCTCCGGCCATACCTCGACCCGCTGGTTCGACGCCGCGAACCTGCCGGCCGAGCAGGTCGACCAGAAGGACAACCTCAAGGCCATGTTCGTCATGGGCCATGGCGGCAACACCATCCCGCGCATGCCCGATGCGGTGAAGGGCCTCGAGAAACTCGATCTCCTCGTCGTCTGCGATCCGCATCCGACCAATTTCGTCTCGCTCGGCGGGCGCAAGAACGGGACCTACATCCTGCCGATCTGCACCCAGTTCGAAACCTCCGGCTCGCGCACCTGCTCGAACCGCTCGGTGCAGTGGGGCGAGAAGGTCGTCGAGCCGATCTTCGAATCGGCCAGCGACTACGCGGTCATCTACAAGCTCTCGCAGAAGCTCGGCTTCGCCACCGAAATGTTCCGGCCCTATGAGATGGTCCAGGGCAAGATCGGGCTGGAGCCGACGGCCGAATCGATCCTCAGGGAGATCAACCGCGGCGGCTGGTCGACCGGCTATACCGGCCAGTCGCCCGAGCGCCTGAAGCTGCACATGGCGAACCAGGACAAGTTCGACATCGTGACGCTGCGCGGCGCCAAGGGTTCGCCGGTCGAGAACGATTTCTACGGCCTGCCCTGGCCGTGCTGGGGCACGCCCGAATACAAGCACCCGGGCACGCACATCCTCTACAACACCTCGCTCGCGGCCAAGGATGGCGGCGGCACCTTCCGCCCGCGCTTCGGCCTCACCCGCGAGCGCACGCTGCCCGACGGCAGCAAGGTCGAGGATACCCTGCTCGCCGAGGGCGGCTCCTACTCGCTGAACTCGGACATCAAGGACGGCTATCCCGAGTTCACCATGGGCGTGCTGAAGAAGCTCGGCTGGGACAAGGACCTGACGCCGGCGGAACTGGCCACCATCTCCTGGATCGGCGGCAACGCCGTCGATGGCGTCTCCTGGTCGACCGACCTCTCCGGCGGCATCCAGCGCGTCGCGCTGGAACATGGCTGCGTACCCTATGGCAACGGCAAGGCCAGGGCCAATGCCTGGAACCTGCCGGACCCGGTGCCGGTCCATCGCGAGCCGATCTACTCGCCGCGCGTCGACCTCGTGGCGAAATGGCCGGCACGTCCGGACGAGCGCACGCTGCGCATCCCGAACCTGCACACCTCTGTGCAGAAGGCGGCGGTCGAGAAGGGCATCGCCAAGTCGTTCCCGATCGTGCTGACCTCAGGCCGCCTCGTCGAATACGAGGGCGGCGGCGAAGAGACGCGCTCGAACAAGTGGCTGGCCGAATTGCAGCAGGACATGTTCGTCGAGATCAACACGGCGGATGCGGCCGAGCGTGGCATCCGGGACGGCGCCTTCGTCTGGGTCACCGGGCCGGAGAACAACTCCAAGGCCAGGGTCAAGGCGCTGGTTACCGAGCGGGTCGGCAAAGGCGCCGCCTTCATGCCCTTCCATTTCGGCGGCTTCTATCAGGGCGTCGACCAGCGCGGCAATTATCCGAAGGGCCTCGACCCGATCGTGCTGGGCGAGTCGGTCAATATCGTCACGACCTATGGCTACGACCCTGTGACCGCCATGCACGAAGGCAAGGTCACGCTCTGCCAGATCGCGGCGGCGTGAGGAGGAACTGAACCATGGCCCGGATGAAATTCCTCTGCGACGCCGATCGCTGCATCGAGTGCAACGCCTGCGTCACCGCCTGCAAGAACGAGAACGACGTGCCCTGGGGCATCAACCGCCGGCGCGTCGTCACCATCAATGACGGCAAGCCCGGCGAGCGCTCGGTCTCGATGGCCTGCATGCATTGCACGGACGCACCCTGCATGGCCGTCTGTCCGGTCGACTGCTTCTACAACACCGCCGACGGCGTCGTGCTGCACAACAAGGACCTGTGCATCGGCTGCGGCTACTGCTTCTACGCCTGCCCGTTCGGCGCCCCGCAATATCCGAAGGTCAGCAATTTCGGCTCGCGCGGCAAGATGGACAAGTGCACCTATTGCTCGGGCGGCCCGGAGGCCGACCTGTCGCCGGCCGAGTATCAGAAATACGGCTCGAACCGTCTCGCCGAGGGCAAGCTGCCGCTTTGCGCCGAGATGTGCTCGACCAAGTCGCTGCTCGCCGGCGACGGCGAGGTGATCGCGCAGATTTACAAGGAACGCGTGGTCAAGCGCGGCTACGGCTCGGGAGCCTGGGGCTGGCAGACGGCCTATCGGGAAACCATCACGATCTGAGCTGGGGGAGGAGGGCGCATCACGGCCTGGCAAAAGGTCGGGTGCGTTCTTCCCCAGATTGACGCTGCCTTCGCGAAAAGGATGCCGCAATGTCGCTGCGCGCTCATCTCCGCTTCCTCGTAACGGCGCTGCTGCTGGCCATCGCCGTCGGCATCGCCCAGCCTGGCTCCGCTCAGCAGGTCAACCCGACCGCCGATTCGGTCAGGGAGAAGCAGTTCCTCGATGCGCTGAAGGGCAATCCTTCGGCCGAATTGCAGGGCCGCATCAGCATCCCCGACACCAAGGCGGCGACGCTGGAGCGCCCCGCCGGGCGCGAGTGGCGGGCCTTCCACCAGAACACCATGACCAAGATCGGCGCGGTCGCTGTGCTCGGCATGCTGATCGCGCTGATCGCCTTCTATCTCATTCGCGGCCGTATCCGGATCGAGAGCGGTCCCTCCGGGCAGACGCTGACGCGCTTCAACGGTTTCGAGCGCTTCGTCCACTGGCTTACTGCAGCCTGCTTCATCGTGCTGGCGCTGTCGGGTCTGAACGTCACCTTCGGCAAGGCGCTGCTACTGCCGTTGATCGGCCCGGAGGCGTTCACCAACGTCTCGATCGTGGCGAAATGGGCGCACAACTACCTGGCCTGGCCGTTCATGCTGGGTATCGCCCTGATGTTCCTGATCTGGATCAAGGACAACATCCCCGGCATGGTCGACGTCCGCTGGTTCGCGGCCGGCGGCGGCATCGTCGGCAAGGGCCATCCGCCGGCCAAGCGCTTCAACGGCGGCCAGAAGATCGTGTTCTGGACTGTCGTGCTCGGCGGCGCTGCGCTCGGCGTCTCGGGCGTCTATCTGCTTTTCCCCGCGACGGCCGGCGGCGTGCTCAACCTGCAATTCTGGAACGTGGTCCACGGTATCGTCGGCGTGCTGATGATCGCTGCCATCCTCGCCCACATCTATATCGGCACGGTCGGCATGGAGGGCGCCTTCGACGCGATGGGCTCCGGCGAGGTCGATCTCAACTGGGCCAGGGAGCACCATTCGCTCTGGGTCGCCGAGGAAATGAAGAAGGGCCACGTCCACGGCGGCAAGCTGCAGCCGGCGGAGTGAACTTTTGCCGCGCTTGACCCGCTGACGGCATTTGCATGATGACAGCCGGGCGCATCTCGCGCCCGGCTTTGTCTTTTTGAGGATGTCGTTGTCGATGCGCGTGATCGGACTGGCGGGCTGGAGCGGGGCCGGCAAGACGACCCTCCTCTCCAGGCTGATTCCGGAATTCAATCGCCGCGGCGTCAGGGTCTCGACCATCAAGCACGCCCATCATGCCTTCGATC
The DNA here is from genome assembly GCF_002831785.1 of Allobosea sp. FBZP-16. Taxonomy (NCBI): domain Bacteria; kingdom Pseudomonadati; phylum Pseudomonadota; class Alphaproteobacteria; order Hyphomicrobiales; family Alloboseaceae; genus Allobosea; species Allobosea sp. FBZP-16. The sequence goes on from NZ_LNCQ01000023.1 coordinate 390,837, forward strand.
TCGACACGCCCGGCAAGGATTCCTTCCTCCATCGCCAGGCCGGCGCCTCGGAGGTGCTGATTTCCTCGGCCAAACGCTGGGCGCTCCTGCACGAATTGCGCGACGAGCCCGAAGCGGCGCTGCCGGAGCTGCTGTCGCGGCTGTCTCCGGTCGATCTTGTCATCGTCGAGGGCTTCAAGCGCGATCGGCATGCCAAGCTCGAGGTCTATCGCGCCGCCAACGACAAGCCGCCTTTGCATCCAGGCGATCCCAGCATCGTCGCCATCGCCAGCGACACCGCGTTTCCGGATGCCGGCCGGCCGGTGATCGGGCTCGACGACGTCGCCGCCATCGCCGATTGTCTCTTCGCCAATGCCCGGCCGCTCGACACGGTGCTGGCCCGGGCGAAAGAGGATTCCTGACGATGGCGCAGCTCAGCGCGGATGCCGACGCCTTCGGGCCGATGCTGACGATCGAGCAGGCGGCCGGACACGCCGCCGAGCGCATCGCGGCGGTGGCCGGCAGCGAGACTGTCCCGCTCGCCGCGGCGGATGGGCGCGTGCTGGCCGCGGATGTCATCGCGCCGCTCGACCTGCCGCCCTTCGCCAATTCGGCGGTCGATGGCTATGCCGTCCGTTTCGCCGACCTGGCGGCCGCGGAAACGCAGCTCCCGCTCTCGGGGAGGGTTGCAGCCGGCAACGACGCCGTCGGTGTCGCGACGGTGGGGGTGGCCGTGCGTGTCTTTACCGGCGCGCCGATGCCGGCGGGTGCCGATACCGTCTTCATGCAAGAGGACGTCACGCTGAAAGCCGGCGCGGTCATCCTGCCGCCCGGGCTGAAGCGTGGCGCCAATACCCGGCCAGCGGGCGAAGATCTGCCGCGCGGGCATGTCGCGCTCGCTGCCGGCCGGCGCCTGCGACCACAGGACCTCGCGTTGCTTGCCGCGCTCGGCCTGACCGAAGTCGCGGTGCGCAGACGTGTCCGCGTCGCGATCTTCTCGACCGGAGATGAGCTCAACGAGCCCGGCACGGCCCTGCCGCGCGCCGGCATCTACGATGCCAATCGCAGCCTCCTGCGCGCGCTCGTCACCCGCGCCGGGGCGGATGTCGTCGATCTTGGCATCCTCAAGGATGAACCTGAGAGCCTCGCCGCACGCCTGCTGCAGGCTGCGGAAAGTTGCGACCTGATCCTGACCTCGGGCGGCGTCTCCACAGGCGAGGAGGACCACGTGAAGGCGGCGGTCGAGCGCGCCGGCGAACTCGCCTTCTGGCGTGTCGCGATCAAGCCCGGCCGCCCGGTGGCGATGGGGCAGGTCGCCGCAACCCCCTTCATCGGTCTCCCCGGCAACCCCGTCGCGGTCTTCGTCACCTTCGCGTTCGTTGCGCGCACCGTTATCGCGCTGCTCTCGGGCACACCGCCGAACAGTCTGCACGGCCTGCCGGTCAGGCTCGGCTTTCCCTACAAGAAGAAGGCGGGTCGACGCGAATACGTCCGTGTCTCGCTGGCTCCCGGGCCGGACGGCATCTCGGTGGCGCGCAAGCATCCGCGCGATGGCGCCGGCGTGCTGACCTCGCTGACCGAGACCGACGGGCTGGTCGAACTCGCCGACGAGCTGACGAACGTGGCCGAAGGCACGATCGTGCCTTTCCTCGCCTATGAGATGCTGACGGGCTGAAGCATCGGGCCGAAAAGTCGAATCGACCTATTCGAAACAAGCCGACGTGCGATCCAAGGCTCAGTCGCGCCGGAAGATCACCGTCGCCAGCCAGCCCAGCAGGAGGGCCACCGCGACCGTCGCCAGGCCGTAGAGAAGCGGCCGGTCATGCGCGGCCGAGGTCATGCGCTGTTCTGCGCCGGTCTTCACCACCTCGAAATTGGTGGTCTGGCGGGCCAGGATCGAGCCGCCAGCATAGAGCAGGACCTCGACCTCATAGGGGCCGGTCGGCGCGACCGCCGGAATCTTGATCTGCGAGCTGAACAGGGCCGGCGACAGGAAGGTCACGCCTCGTTCGTCCAGCGCATAGAGCTGCTTGCCTTCGAGCGTCCGGATCAGCGCTTCGCGAAAACGGGCGATATCGAGTTCGAAGTCGAAGCCCGTCGGTGTGCGCTGCGCATTGGCCAGGCCGATCTTGTCGCGCCGCGCCGCCTCCTCCGACAGGATCTCCTTGATCGGCCGGTTGGTCGCGACCGAGAGATAGATCGAGCGGTCCGGGAAGCGGCGCTGGGTGCGGTTGATCCAGAGCGGGCCGACGCGCTCCTTCTCGCGCACGATCAGCATGCGCCGCGGGCCGCGGACGGTGACGACGATGTCGTAGGGGTCGGCCCGCGCGACGGACCGGCCATCGCGCTCGACCAGGCCGAACACCGCGAGCTGGTCGCCGGTGAAGTTTGAGGCGATCGCGATCCGGTGGGTCGACAGGGCCGCGATCAGCGCCTCGGCCTTCGCGGGGAGGGCGGCGAGGACCGCGAGGCAGGCCGCAATGAGGGCGAGCGCCGCGTGTCTCATCGCTGCGCTCCGTCCTGCACCACCACCGAATAGGGCTCGCTCGGGGGCAGGAAGAGCTCGACCGCGAAGCGCAGGCCGACCGACAGGATCAGCAGCGCCAGCAGCAGCCGGAACGAGGAGACGTTGAGATTGCGCGCTGCCCGGCCGCCGAACTGCGCGCCGATGACGCCGCCGACCAGCAGCAGCATGGCCAGGATGATGTCGACCGACTGGTTGGTGACGGCGTGCAGCACCGTCGCGCCGGTCATGGTGACCAGGATCTGGAACAGCGAGGTGCCGACCACCACGGCCGGCGGAATCCGGAAGAAATAGATCAGTGCGGGGACGAGCATGAAGCCGCCGCCGACGCCGAGAACGGCGCCGATGAAGCCGATGATGACGGCGAGCGCCATGATGGGGATCACGCTGGCATAGAGCTGGGAGCGCGGGAAGCGCATGCGCAGCGGCAGGCCCATCCAGGGCGGATGCGAGCCGGCCTCGCGCAGACGGCGGGCCGGCTTGCCCCTGCGGTCGCGTAGCGCGACGCGCACCGCGTCGAACAGCATCAGCCCGCCGATGCAGGTGAAGAGCGTGACATAGGCCAGGGTGATCACCAGCTCGAGCTGGCCAAGCCGCCGCATCGAGTTGAAGAACAGCACGCCCAGGATCGTGCCGACTATGCCGCCCGAGACTAGGATGCCGCCGAGCTTGAAGTCGAGCGCGTTGCGCCGCCAGTAGGTCAGCACGCCGGTCATCGACGAGCCGGCGACCTGCGCGGCGACGGTCGCGACAGCGACGGCGGGGGGGATGTCGAGGAAGATTAGCAAGGGCGTCAGCAGGAAGCCGCCGCCGACGCCGAACAGGCCCGAGATGAAGCCGACCGCGCCGCTCAGCCCGAGCACCAGGAAAATGCTGATCGGCAGTTCCGCGATCGGGAGATAGATCTGCACGCTTCCAAACCTTGCCGGCCGTCGATGCCACCTCATGTCGGGCATGAGCCGCAAAAGTGGATACGACTTTTGCGACGAGAACATGCCCAACGTGCTGAGCCGGCACGAATTTCTGCTGCTCCGCCGGGACCGTCCGAACGAAAATCACGCCATAGCGGCGACGCTACAGCGGAATCCTTTTTAATTTGTGCAGTTTTGAGGGGCTTTCGGCGCAGGTCCGGCCTGCACCGAAAGCTCAGCCGCGGCTCGGCTTGGCCGGCTTTTTGCCGGCGACCGGCAGTTCGTCCCAGCCCTTGGCCGGCTGCGTGACCTCGTTGGCGTTCGCCTCCAGCGGCTTCGGCTTCCAGCTCTCGGCCGCTGCCTTGGCGGCGGCGAGATCACCGGCCGGCAGCCGGCCCGCCACCTCGTCGCGCTTGCGGCCGGCATCCTCGTCACCCTGGGCTGCCGCGATCGCGAACCAGCGATAGGACTGGCTGAGATCGGCCGGAGCGCCGAGGCCGCGACCGAGCAGGATGGCGAGGTTGTACTGGCTGTCGCGCACGCCATGCTCGGCGGCGCGGCGGAACCAGTCGGTCGCCGTGGCATAGTCCGGCTTGCCGCCGGCACCCTCGGCGTAGAGCACTGCCAGATTGTGCATCGCCTTGGCGTTGCCACGCTCGGCGGCGCGCCCATACCAGACCTTGGCCAGCGCCGGGTCGCGGTTGGTGCCGATGCCCTTCTCGAACATGTTGCCGAGGCGGAACTGCGCCGGCCCGAGACCGGCGACGGCGGCGCGCTCGAACAGGCGCAGCGCCAGCTTCGGGTCGCGGTTGCCGGGGCCGTCGGCCGCCTGGGCCGCGATCTGGTAGACCGCGCGGGCGTCGCCCGCGAGCGCTGCCTTGCGCAGGCCGGCGCTGCCGACAGTCGGCGGCAACTCGCCGATGCCGGTGACGGTATCGACTGCCTCGGACGGGCTCTGCAGCGGCAGCGAAGCCACCATTGAGGGCACGGAGGCTGCCGGCGGCAGCGCCTCCGCATTTGCCGTCTGGGCCGGCGCGGGAACCGCGGCCTGCGCCGGTGTCGTGCCGATCTGCAGCGGCGGCAGGGCCGAGCTCTGGTCCTTCACCGGCGGTGCCGCCGGCTCGGCCGGGGCGCCTTGCGGGGCCGGCTTAGCCGCAGGAGCTTCGGCGGGGGCGGGCCGGGTCGCTTCAGTCCGGCTGCTGCTCTCGTTCACCAGCTGCTTCTTGGCGCTGCCCTGCTGGCTGCTCGAGAAGACCTGGGCGGCGCCTATCGCGAGAACCAGCGCGGCGAGACCGAGCAGCAGCGGCCGCCGGCGCTTTTCGAGAATTTCCTTGAGGCGCCCGCCGCCGGAGGGTGACTTGGCCGCCTTGCCGGGCTTGCTCGTCTCGGTCGTCGCCGGGTTGGTCGCCGCAGCGTCGCTGGCGGCCTTGGCCGAGCGACGCGCCGCGGCGATCAGGCTCTGGCGGACGGCCTGCGGATCATTGCCCTGTGGGGCGGGTGCCTCGGGGCGCGGCCGGCCGGAGCCCGGCTCCAGCGGCAGGTCGAGCCCGCCGGTGCGCGGCAGGCGCGTCTCGGCGACGAA